>DASYUT010000093.1 GCA_036000965.1 Actinomycetes bacterium | reverse complement strand
CGAGCAGGCACGGCGCGCCCCCCACCGACCAGCGCTCGGGGCACCACCGACCACCACCACCGCGACCACCCGAGGACGTCAACACGCCCAGCAGACAACCGACGAGGACACGCCAAGGAGGGCGACCCGATGAGCATCAACTCCGGCTCGCCTGCGCTCGCCCGCCCCGCGCCGTTCCCCTCGCCGGCATCGCGGCCGATTCACCTTGCTGGCTTGTCCGTCGAGTCCTGGGCGACTAGCCTCCAGCCAGCGGGCGATTCCGGGATCCCAGGGATGCGTTGGTGAAGGGGGTAGGCGGCGATGCCGAAGTACGCGGTGTTCTTCACCCTCAGAGGCGAGGCCATCGCCCGGGCCATGCAGCAACCAAGCGACCGGGTCGCGGTGGTGTCCAAGGCGGTGGAGTCCGCGGGAGGCAGGCTTGAGGCGTACTACTTGATGTTCGGCCAGTACGACGGCTTCGTCATCGTGGACCTCCCCGATTCCCGCGCAGCTGCCGCCTCCAGCCTGGCGGTGAGCAGCACCGGGGCCTTCGAGCACCTGGAGACCCACGAACTCATCGAGGCAGAGGACGTCAACCCGGTTCTGGAGCAGGCCAAGGGCATCAGCTCCCAGCTCCCCGGCACCTAACCGGCACCTAAGGGGTCCCCGCCGTGCAGGGCGATGCCGGGGGCGAGTTCGCTGGGCCGCCGGTCGGGTCGGGCTGCACCCAGATCACTGACCGGAGCGGGTCGGGGACCGCCGGTCGCCACCGAGTGTGGGAGCCTGCTGGCCCGGGCAGTGGATCCATCACCGTGAGGGAGTGGGGGCGGCGTGGCGCCAGCCGAGTTGTTCCCCGCGGCGGCGCCTGCCAGCCGTCAACGCCATGGCCACACCCCATCCCGGACAGTGCGGCGCTTGCCCGTCCCCCTGACCCGCCACAACCGGTCCAGCTCCGCCGCCAGCGGCCCGGTGCCGTGCTCGAGGTACTGCAGGTCGCCGTGGCTGTAGAACGGCCGGCCGTGGACGCGGCACGCCCGGCAGCGCCAGTCGCAGGTCTGCGGGGTGCACGGACGGGCGTCGTCGGGCCTGGGCCAGCAGGTGCAGCTGCGGCCCTTGTCGATCCCCGATCCGGGTGGGATGCTGATCTCCCCGGGCCGGCGCGTCTTCCGGCGGCCCACCGGGCGTCACCGCCCTTGGCCTGGTTGCAAGGCTCCGACCAACCCAGCAGGCAGACGGGCACGACCAAGCCGGAGCCGCATGGCGCGCCCACCGTACTCCCCAGCGGTGGGGCCCGCCGGACAAGGTCTGGGTCCGGACCACGCCACCCACGCCGGGGTGACCTCTTCTGGATCGTCAGCGTTGGCGGGTGTGGTAGCCAAGCCGGTCGATCGGCACCCGCCGGCCGCTGCGCCCGCGGCGAGGCACAGCCGCCTGGCATACTCAACTGGCAGCTGTCGCCCTAGGCGAGAAGGTCCCGGTGGCCGCGGCCGGGCTGGCCGCCCCGCCCCTGGTCCTTGCCGACGCCACCCGCCTGCCCTTCCGCGACGCCAGCGCCGACGTGGTCGTCGAGGTGCACGTCCTGCACCTGGTCCCCGCCTGGAAACAAGCGCTGCGGGAGCTGCGCCGGGTCCTCGCCCCGGCGGCGTAATCCTGGTCGGCCGCGGCGGCGGCCACGCCGACGCGGAGAGCCCGCGCAGCCTGGCCAGCCGGTGGATGCAGCAGCTGGTCGGCTACCAGCCGCACCCGGGCGCCAGGCACGACGACCAGAAGCTCGAGGAGCTCGCCGGCCTCGGCGGCACCGTGGAGCAGCTCGAGCCGGTCCGCTGGGACTCGCAGGAGAGCTGGGCGGACGCGCTGGCCGAGATCGAGGGGCGGTGCTACTCCCACTCCTGGCGCTACCCCGAGCCGGTGTGGGCGGCCGCCGCCGGGCGCCTCCGCGCCCAGGTGGAGGCCGAGCACCCCGACCTGCACGCTCCCGTCCGGGTCGCTGCGCAGTTCCAGCTGGCCGCCGTCCGGTTCTGACCGCCGCCCAGAGACGCGCAGCGATCGCGCAACCAGTACGGGTTTGCTTTAATCGACCAGGACAAGGGATTCCAGTGGTTTAGCGCGGAAAGTGCAAGAAGTACCCCCCTCCGGCAGGTTGCAGCGCCCGCCGCCCGACGAGACAGGAGCGTGCATGGCCGGCTTCGAGGACACGCAGACGATCGACCCAGCCAGGGGAGGCGGCCGCCCGGGCCGCGGCAGCGCCTACGCCGAGCTGTCCCGCCAGGTCAGGCAGGCCGGGCTGCTCGACCGCCGACCCGCCTACTACACCGCCAAAATCGCCGGCCACGCGCTACTGCTCGCCGCCGGCTGGGCCGCGTTCCTCCTGCTGGGCGACTCGTGGTGGCAGCTGGCCAGCGCCGCGTTCCTCGCCTTCGTGTTCGCCCAGGCCGGATTCCTCGGCCACGACGCCGGCCACCACCAGATCTTCCGCACCAGGAAGGCCAATGACATCGTCGGCCTAGTGCACGGCAACCTGCTCATCGGGCTGAGCTACGGCTGGTGGGTCGGCAAGCACACCCGCCACCACTCCAACCCCAACCACCTGGACCTCGACCCCGACATCAGCATCGGGGCGATCGCGTTCACCGCCGACCAGGCCCAGGCCAAGCGCGGGCTCACCAGGACGATCGCCAGGTACCAGGCCTACCTGTTCTTCCCCATCCTCCTGCTCGAAGGAGCTCACCTGCACGCAGCCAGCATCAAGGCCGTGCTCCGCGGCGACGGGGTCAGGCACCGGCGGCTGGAGGGGGTGCTGCTGCTGGTCCACCTGGCCGCCTACCTCGGGGCGGTGTTGCTGGTGCTGCCGCCGCTGAAGGCGGCCGCCTTCGTGCTCGTCCAGCAGGGCCTGTTCGGCCTGTACCTGGGGTGCGCCTTCGCCCCCAACCACAAGGGCATGCCCGTGGTCGACCAGGACGACGAGCTCGACTTCCTCCGGCGCCAGGTGCTCACCTCGCGCAACGTGCGCGGTGGCCGGTTCGTGGACTTCGCGCTGGGCGGACTGAACTACCAGATCGAGCATCATCTGTTCCCCAGCATGCCCCGGCCCAGCCTGCGCCGCTCCCAGGCGCTCATCAAGCGGTTCTGCGAAGAGCGCGGCCTCGACCACAGCCAGGCCAGCCTCTTCGGCTCCTACGGAGAGGCGCTCCGCCACCTCCACGAGGTCGGCGCCCCCCTGCGCCTGGCCGCCGTTACCGCGGAGTAGCTCTACCTCAGGAGCGCACCTTCACGACCTCGCCCTGGCCGCCCCCGACCAGTCAGGTCACGATCTACGGCTGGAGTATTAGCCACGTCGCGAGTCGGCAGCCGACGCCGGCCTCACCCCATTTCCCAGGTGGCTCCGGAGGCCTCAGCTGAGAGAACTTGCGGCTGCGATGAGTCCCCGATCGAGCGGGAGGCGAGCCTGAGCGGCGACCGAGCCACAG
>DASYUT010000092.1 GCA_036000965.1 Actinomycetes bacterium | reverse complement strand
CTGTCGATCCTGGTGACGGTGTTCGGCACCGCCAGCCGCAACGAGGCCACCAACCTGGTCGGCAAGTTCCTAGCCACCGCCTCGCCGGCCGCGCGGGCACAGTTCCAGCGGACCGGGCAGCTCCCGGGCCAGATCTCCGCCGAGATCCTGGCCCACGGCATCTCCACCGCGTTCCAGTTCGCGGTGCTGTTCGCGCTGCTTGCCCTGGTCATCAGCCTGGTGGTGATCCAAGCCCGCCCGACCGGCCCGCCGCGGGACGCCGGCACACCGGTCCCCAGCGAGACCGTCGCCTGATCCGGGAGACTCCTCCCAGTGCGCGCCACGACTGGAGCCGGGAGGCCGTCAGAGGCCTTCATGGGGAGCAGGCTCACCGAGATCGTCGTCGACTGCCGCCGGGGTCGAACTGGACCCAGAAGTCCGCCTCGCCGATCCCCAGCCGCGCGACCTGGAGAACCCCGACGTCGCCCTCGAGGCGCTCCGGCTTGACGGCGCCGAAGGCGGACTTGTGGAAATCCACCGCCCTGCCGGCGTCGGCCACTGACAGCCACGGAGCGAGCTTGGCGGACCAGGTCATGGCATCGGTCTCCCGGTGAGGTCGGCGCAGATGGCCAGCAGGCGGTCCTGGACGGCGGGGTCGGAGGCCGCGGGATGTGCAGCGTACGGGCGGCGGTGGTAGAGATAGCGGCCGGTCCGAGTGGCTCCGGGGTCGTCGCCGGTGGCCAGCCAGACTTGGGTCTGGGCGCCCAGGTCGAGGTCGTCGGAGGCGTAGGGGCCGCCCATGCGGGTGGGCACCCAGCCGGGGTCGACCGCGTTGGAGGGGACCTCGGGCCAGCGCCTGGCGAGGGCGAAGGCCAGCGTCACGTCCAGCAGCTTGGATTCGGCGTAGGCCCGTGAGGGGTTCCAGCGCCGGCGGGTCCACTGGAGGTCGTCGAGGTCGAGTTCGCCTCCGAGGTGCATGCCCGAGCTCAGGAACACCAGCCGCCCTGGCCGGTCGATCAGTGCGGTGAGCAGGTAGGGGGCGAGCACGTTGACGGCGAACACGTGAGCGAGCCCGTCGACCGTCTCGACGCGCTGGGGCTCAAGGGAGACGCCGGCGTTGTGGATCACCGCGTCGAAGCGGCTGGAGGCGTTGGCCTGCTCGGCGACCTGGCGGGTCTGCTCGATGCTGGCAAGGTCGCCGACCACCACGCCACTGGCGCCGGGCGCGGCGGCGCTGGCGGCGCGCGCACGGGTGGGGTTGCGGGCGTGCAGCACAACCTCGTGGTCGGCCGCGATGAGCTGGCGGCCGGCGAGCAGGCCGAGCCCTTGGGCGGAGCCGGTGATCAGCACGCGGGACATCGGGGCTCTCCGTTGGGTCGGGTCGTTGGCGTGACTGTAGTCACGGCGGGTGGCAGGGCCCGGGCGTTCTCTCGATTCGTCATGATTCGTCCGGTTCAAACGACGCAGCCGCGCAGCGGTGAACACTGCTTCTGCACCGGTCGGGGACCGCAGGGTCGTCCCCAACGATCCGGACATAGGCCCCATAACGAGAGAACGCCGGGGCCCTGACCCCACCCTGACCAAGGCGTGGGTCGATGCCGGATTCAAGGCCCAAAGCCGTCGAACACGGCGCCGCGCTCGGCGTCGACGTCGAGATCGTCACCAAAGACCCGCAGGTCAAGGGTTCAGCGTGGTCAAGCGCCGATCGATCGTCGAACGCACCCCCGGCTGGCTCATGCAGCACCGCCGGCTCGTACGTGACTACGAAGCCCGGCCCGGGAACTCCGAAGCATGATCACCATCGCCATGATCGATAACATCGCAAAGCGGATCACCGCCGAAACCACCCCAATCTGGCGATGCGACCTAAACCGCATAACACGCAAACTACGTGAACCGGCCGTCCTCTTAGGGTGTGGGCTACGCCCGCCTGAGTTCGAGCACAGGAATGGTGCGGACTCTGGCAGTTTGGCGTGCGTACTCGGCAAAGCCTGGGTAGCGCCGCGCTTGCTCGGCGTAGATGCGGTCGCGTTCAGCGCCGGTCAATTCGCGGACGGTCACCTTGTATGTCTCGGTTCCGCGTTCGACACTGCCGTCACCGGCGGCGGTCAAGTTGTGGTACCAGTCCGGGTTGGTGGGTGCTCCAGCCTTGGTTGCGAAGACGTAGATGATGTCCGGCTCGG
>DASYUT010000091.1 GCA_036000965.1 Actinomycetes bacterium | reverse complement strand
CGCGGCGTCGCCCGCGACCATCCCGCCTACCGCAACGCGCTGTTCCACCTGCTCACCGCCGAGACCAGCTGCTTCCGCTACTGGGGGCAGGGGATCTGGACCGACTACGGCACCGAGCTGGCCCGCCGCACCGCCGAGATCCTCGCCCACGATCTGTGACACCGAAGCCCCGGGAGGCCGCCATGCCCGACGACGTCGCCTTCGCCCTGGTCCTGAACCTTCACCGAAACGAGAATCCCCGGTGGTTAGGCGGCGGCGGGTTGGAGGGTGACGTGATCGCCGAGGGCCTGGAGCTGGGCGACGGCCCGCTGGCGGGCACGGTCGGCGTCGCGGCGGACAAAGAAGCCGCCGCCAAGCTCGGCATCGTCGCAGTCGCCGTCCAGCAGGTGCCAGGCAATCACCAGGATCGAGTGGCCGACGGCGACCGCCGCCTGCTGCTTGCCGATGCGCCGGGCCAGCCGCCAGGACTGGGCGGCAAGGCAGGTGTCGCGGCTGCGGGCCGCGGCCCAGGCGCACTCGACCAGGACCGCTCCCAGCCAGACGGTGCCCTTGCGGGTCTTGCCCGAGCGGCGTTTGCCACCGGTCACGTTGTTGCCAGGGCAACGGGCTGCCCACCAGGCGAGGTGGGCGGCGGTGGGGAACACCCCCATCTCGATCCCGATCTCGGCGATGCTGCACTCGGCCGCCCGCTTGCCGACCCCGGTGCTGGTGTCCAGGCGGTCACGGGCCTTGGCGAACGGGGCGATGACCCGGTCGACTGCTTGATCCAGCGTGGTGCTGGACCGCTCCAGCTGCTCGACGTCCTCCAGCGCCAGCCGCACCAGCAGCGCGTGATGGGCGCCAACGCGGCCAGCAAGCGCCGCGCGCAGCTCGGGCGGCTTGTTGCGCAGCCGGCCCCGCGCGAGCTCGGCGAGGACCCCTGGGTCGCGCTCACCGGCCAGCAGCGCCCGCAGCATCGCCCGCCCCGACGCCCCGAGCACGTCGGAGGCGACCCAGCCGAGCCGGATCGAGGCGTCCTCCAAGGTCTTGTGGATGCGCTGGGCCTCGGCGGTGTGGGCCTGGATCAGCCGCTTGCGGGAGCGGGTCAGGTTGCGGAGCTCCCGGATGGCCGGTGGCGGCACGAAGCTGCCCCGCAGCAGCCCGTGCTCCACCAGCGCACACAGCCACGCCGCGTCGCAGGCGTCGGTCTTGCGGCCGGGCAGGATCTTGACGTGGCGGGCGTTGCCCGGCAGCAGCTCGACCCCGCGCTCCTCGCAGCACATACCAGATCGGCTTCCAGTACTGGCCGGTCGCCTCCATCACCACCTGGGTGATGCCCTGGTCGGCGAGCCAGTCCGCCAGGGCCGCAAGGCTGGGGCTGAACGTCTTGTCGGTGCGGACCTCCTGGCGACGCCCGCCGCCGCTGCCAGCGGGCACCCGCGTGCAGGCAACGACCTCGTCCTTGCCGACGTCCAGCCCGGCGCAGCGCTGGTAGATCACCGCCACCGTGGACACCTCCTCGTCGTGTCGGTGCGGTGCCCGGCGGGACCAACCGAGTCAACGATGCTGCAACGCGTGCTCACAGCAGACAGTTCGCGGTGCCGGGAAGGTCCCCGCAGCAGTCTGAATCACGGGCTCTCTCGCACCAAGGACCAGCGGGTGGCGATCCCGCAGCCGGCGACGGCCTTGAGGCCGCAGCCGAGGGTGAGGTACGCGGGGCTGCCATCCTCGGCGAGGCGGCCGCGCTCCAGCCAGGTGTAGCCGAGCCGCTCCTGGTAGCGACCGCCGAGCAGGAGGTTCCACTCCATCCGCTTGCCCGGGTCGGCGCCGGGCTCGACCCGGTGGGGGGCCAGCTCGCCGTCCAGCAGGAACGGCAGCATGAGCGCGAGCACCTTGGACTTGCCGGTGCCGTTGTTGCCGCGCAGCAGCAGGTGGCCGTCGCGGAAGCGGAACTCCTCGTCGTCGTGAGGAACAGGTCGACAAGGCCGGCCCGCAGCGGCTGCCATCGTTCATGTCCGGGCAGCGGCAGCCCGCCGGAGCGGTCGCCGGGACGCCGGTCCTCGCCGTCCAGGTGCGGGCGCTGCCCGTTGCCAGCGGCGGTCATCGCGCCGCTCCCAGGCAGGGTTGGAGGACGGGCTCGGCGTAGGCGAAGCGGGCAAGGGCGGGCAGGGCGGTCACCCCGTCGCCGCCGCGGCGCAGCAGGCCGAGGGCCTCCAGCCGGGCGATCGCGAGCCGGCACAGGGCCGCTGCGGCGCCCGGGTCGGCGCTCCCCTTGCGCCAATGCGCCTCGTGCTCGGCGGCCAGTGCCGCCATCCGCGCCTCCAGCGCCGCGACCGGGACCGGCACGCCCGGTGCTCCCCCGCCAGCGCGGCCAGCGCGAGGCAGGCGAGCACGTAGCGGCGGCGGCTGAACGGCGTCCGGGCGGGCTCCGCGAGGGCCGGGCGGGTGCGGTCGTCGAGGCGGCCGGGGAGCTTCCGCAGCCGGGCGAGGCCGGTGTCGACCTGAAGCGATCAGCCGGCGTTGGTGATGAAGGCGTCCTCGTCGACTTCCTGGAGGTCGATGGTGCGCTGCAGGCTGCTCATGAACGCGGCCGCGTTGGCGGCGAGCCCGTCGAGCAGGGTGGACAGCGCGCAGCAGGCTGTGGACTACGGCTGGGTCCGGGGTCTGGGAGCTCGGCCTGCTGACGCAGGCTGGGCAGGCGCACGCGGATGTCCTCGAGCGCGACCGACTGCAGCTCGCCGCGGTTACCGAGCGCCTCGTCGTAGGCGGCCAGCGCCAGCTCGGCCGCCTCGCCCTCGGCGGAGAGCTGGTACAGGTAACGGGTCCGGTAGAAGT
>DASYUT010000090.1 GCA_036000965.1 Actinomycetes bacterium | reverse complement strand
GAGGTCACCGAGCGCTGGGGCGTGAAGGTCACCAACGTCGAGGTCCGCGAGATCACCCCGCCGCCGCAGGTCCAGGAGGCCATGACCCGCCAGATGTCGGCCGAGCGGACCCGCCGCGCGGTGGTCACCGAGGCCACCGGCACCAAGCAGGCCGCCATCACCGTGGCGGAGGGTCAGAAGCAGGCCGCGATCCTGAGCGCCGAGGGCGACCGCCAGGCGGCGATCCTGCGGGCGGAGGGCTTCTCCCTGGCCCTCGACAAGATCTTCGCGGTGGCGAAGACCGTCGACGCCAACACCATGAGCCTGCAGTACCTGGACGCGCTGAAGCAGATCGGCGCCTCCCCGTCGACCAAGTTCGTGGTCCCCATGGAGCTGGCCAGCCTGCTCCAGGGCGTGGTCGGCTCGGCCGGCCGCTCGTTCGCCGCCCACGGCGACGGCGAGCGGGGCTGACGGTGCCGGAGCGCATCAGCATCGTGTCCGTCGAGCACCACCGGGAGGATGGGCATCCCGTCGCCAGACAGAGGTGGCGTGGGCCCTGCTCACATGCGGCCGCGCGCGCTGCGATGAGACCGAGGCGACGATTGGGCGCTGGGACGACGTGGTCGACCGGATTCGCTGAGCCAGAGGGGGTGACCGGGGCACTCGCGCGCCCCGGTCTGGATCGTCAACCGACGGTCACTGTCGTCCGCATCCAGGGATGGATGAGGCACTCGAAGCGGTGGGTTCCCGGCGTAAGCGGTGACGTCGTCAGCGTGCCGCCGGGCGGAACCGCCGTCGCCGCGAAGGCCCCCCCGGGGAACCCCGCGCACTCCGGCACCGGTGTCAGTCCCAGGAGGCCGTTGAGGAATCCGATGCAGCCGCCGCCGAAGTTGGCGACCTTGGTGAACGTGTGGACCTCGCCGCCGCGGTTGCGGGCCTTCAGCGTGCCGCCTGCGTCGAGGCTGAGCTGCCCGGGAGCGAAGCGCCAGGCGGGCGCGCGGCCCTGCGCGAGTAGCTGGGCGATGAACTCCGAGAACGTCGTAGTTCCGTCCTTCACGCACGTGCCCGGGCCGACCGTGGCGTTGAAGGTCGCCGGGTCGCAATCGTCGAGCACCTGGACCTGCCTGGTAGCGCTCGCAGCCGAAGAGGCTGCCGTGGGCACGAGGACGAGCAGCACGGCGATCCCGGCCACCGTGGCGAGACGTCGCTTGGCGAGACGTCGCTTGGCGAGACGTCGCTTAAGGTGAATTCTCGGGGATTCCATCCTGTATCCCTTCTCCGAACGGTGAGAGGTGGGCAGCCGCCGGTCGGGAGGTGAGCTGGAAGGAAGCCGCGTCAAACGCCTCCCCCTCCTTACGAGTCCTTCCTGCATCTCGGTCGCGGCCGTCCAGCAGACCGCGCGCGTCGCGCTGCCAAGCCTTGCGACGTCGCCGGCTTCGGACCATCCGCACATGGAGGAACCTATGGGAGGAACCTCGAATGCGGCTGCCCGATTCCCCCAAGTGTTGCGGGCGGGTTCGCGAGCGGCCCTGGGCTGCGCGGTGCGCTGGCAGAGCCCCGGGTCAGACGTGGGATCGGCGATGCCGCGTGCCGATCGGGCGGGCCTGCCACCAGGCGCTCCGACTGGAGCCGCCACTCCAGCAAGCTGGGCCGACTGCCGCCGGCAAGTAGCAACCGGCTCGGGTGCATCGACGAGGCATGCTCGCTGGCCTGCTCCCCAGCACCGGCGAGCTGCGTGACCACGTTTACGCACCCTTCGCCCTGACCGCGATCCTCCGCGAGTGGCATGAGGGCTGGTGAGCCGGCGTGTGCAACCATACACAGCACCCTGACGGCTGAGCTCGGCGACAAGGAGGGCGTGTGGGCCCAGACGACGCACGAGAGTTCGTCGCAAGCAACCACCGGGCGGTGCTCGTCACCCGAAGGTCCGGTGGCGGTCTGCAGACCTCGCCCGTCCTCGTCGGGGTCGACGACGAGGGGAAGGTCGTCATCTCGACCAGGGAAGGCGCCTACAAGACGCGTAACCTGCGGCGCGACCCGACCGCGGTCCTGTGTGTCTTCTCGGACGGGTTCTTCGGCCGCTGGATGCAGATCGAGGGGACGGCGCAGATCGTTTCGCTGCCGGAGGCGATGGACGGGCTGGTCGACTACTACCGCCGCATCAGCGGGGAGCATCCCGACTGGGATGACTACCGCCGCGCCATGGGGCAACAGCAGCGCGTGCTCGTTCGTGTCTCGATCGACAGGGTGGGTCCCATCCACGCCGGCTAGCCTGCCCTGTCAGGCAGTCGTGGCGTCTGGCGACACACCGCTGCTCGGTGTGGCGCGCCAGGTCGCCGGCCTCCTGGCCGAGCTCGGCCCGAAGCCTCGCCAGCGCCCGGCTCGTGGTCGACTTCACCGTGCCGACCGACAGGCCGAGCAGGAGGGCCACCTCCGCCTCTGACCAGGTCCTCCTGGTAGCGCAGGACGATCACAGCCCTCTGTGCAGGCCGGCGGTCCCGATCACCGCCTTCTTGGGCCTTGTCGAGGCTGGAATGGTCATGGCGTAGGGAATTGCTCCAGGGAATCGTTCAAGCGTCTTGGTGGTGTGCACCAGTGAGGTGGAGGAACGGTCCGGCCGGGTGGGCGGGCTCCCCGGCTGGCAGCCCCCAACAGCGCTGTATCAGCGGCCCGCCTGGTGCCTCTGCTGGTCCAGACCAGCAGCGCGAACGGAGGTATCTCATGGCAAGAAGGCTCCCGGTGTTCCGGCTTGGGCAACCAGAGGTGACCACGCCGCAGGTGATCGACCTGGCAGCCCGGGTCTTCGACGCCACCGACTTCACCCTCGAGGAGCTGGGCTCCCGGCTGGTGCTGCGGTCGGGCTCCCGGGTGGTCGAGGTCGACCGCGCCAGCGGTGGCGTGTGGGCCGCCGACCAGGCCCAGCTCTGGAACCCCGACCTGCGTCCCGAGCTGCCCGGAGACGAGGACGCCGCCGGCATCGCGGGCCGGTTCGTCGAGTCCGGGGAGCTGCTCCCCAGGTTCGCCCAAGACGCGCCGTTCCGGCTGCGGCAGGGCCGGACCGGCGCGACGTTCGTGGCGCTTGGCGACGGGTCCGAGCGTGAGGACCGCCGGCTCGACGTCCAGGTGCGCTACGGGGTCGAGGTCGACCTCACCGGCCGCTGGCAGGGCGTGGAGGGCGCGCTGCCCATCGTGGGCGGCGGCGGGCGCTTCCACCTCACCCTCGGCGACGGCGGCCGGCCGATCGCCTACAGCGGGGTCTGGCGCCAGGTCCAGGGGGTCGCCCTCGAGGCCGAGGTCATCCCGCAGGAGGAGGCCGACGCCAGCTTCCGCGAGCTCACCGCGAGCCTGCGGCTGGAAAGGTATGAGTCGCAGCTGGCGTACTACTCGGCGCCGTCGTTTGTGGCGCAGGAGTTCCTCTACCCCGTCTATGTGTACCGGGCGGTGGCCAGGTTCGACGACACGCGGGTTCCGCTTCGTGTGGTCACGCTGCCCGCGACCCGCTTCGGCCCGGCCGTGAAGTTCCCCGAGCCGCAGCCGCCGCGCCTGCTCGCCAAGCCGGCGCGGGTCTTCCAGGCGCCGCCGGGCAAGCGGCGCGGCTACGCCTCGCTGATCGCGTCGTTCGAGGCGGGCACCTCCTGGATCGGCACGAGCGGCGGGCTGCCGGGCAGCCAGAACAACGCCCAGGGGTTTGTCGACGGGCTCGCCGCGGACGGGTGGTCGGTGAACTTCAACTGGGGCGACGCCAACGCCTGGGAGTCGGACTGGCGCCGCAACGACGACGACTGGGTGGACGCAGCCGACTTCGTGTTCTACACCGGCCACGCCGACCAGAACGGCTGGGTGCTCAGCCAGCCCGACGACGGGTCGCTGATCTTCTCCGAGACCGGGTCGGCCCCTGGGAGCCCGGGGGACTTGTGGGGCCGGCAGGACCTTGAGTGGATGGTGATCGCCGCCTGCGGGCCGTTGCAGGACGAGCTGCTGGCCAGCGGCGGCGGCGATGTGCTCAGCCGCTGGGACGGCGCCTTCGACGGCCTGCACGTCCTGATGGGGTACGGCGCGGTCACCTTCGACAACCAGGACGAGGGCCGCAAGCTGGTGGAGTACGCGCGCCAGGGTCAGCCCCTCATCGACGCGTGGTTCCGGACCGCCCGCGAGATCCAGCCCAGCACCAACGGCTTCCCGGCACCCGACGGCCCCACCGTGTGGGTGGGCGCGATGTATGTGATCGCACCGGGAGCAGACCCGCGCAACGACCACCTGTGGGGTCACGGCTCGGTCTCGGCGGACCCGACGTCGCCGTCCACGCTCGTGTGCATGTGGACGACCTGCTGAGAGCCGGCGGTGGGTATCGACGTGTGCGGGTGACGCACCGGTTTCATCGGTTGTTCGGGCGGGAGGTTGAGCCTGTACGCGCTCGGCATCGGCCGGCTGGGTCCGCTGCCGCAGCGTCCCCGAGTCCGGCGTATCCAGGACCGCCTGCTGGGGATCGTCTTCGTCGGGCTCGGGCTCCGGTTGGCCGCCGAGCGGACCGAGGCCGCCGCGCGCCCACCCGCCGCTGGGTAGGCTTGCGGTGTGAATACGATCCCGACAGCGCCGACCAGCGGGCACGTCATCCTCTGCGGGCTCAACGAGCTCGGCTTCCAGACGCTGGAGGAGCTCTGCCGCCTCGGCGAGGAGGTGGTGGTGGTCGCCCGCGCCTCGCGCGAGGAGTTCGCCGCCGGGGCAAAGGCGCTTGGCGTGACGCTGCTCGAGGGCAGCTACCGCCAGGAGCAGGTGCTGCGCACCGCTGGGGTCCAGACCGCCGCGGCGCTGGTCGTCACCGAGGACGACGATGTCGGCAACGTCCACGCGGCGCTGGTCGCCCACGACCTCAACCCGCGTCTCCGCATCCGCCTGCGCATGTTCAACCAGGAGCTGGGCCGCCGGGTGCAGCTGCTGTTCCGCGACTGCCAGGTGCTCGACGCCGCGGCCATGGCCGTGCCCGCCTTCGTCTCTGCGGCGCTGCACCGGGACCGGCAGCAGCGCCTGCAGGTCAACGGGCGCCGCCTGGTGGTACGGCCCGCCTCGCCGGGCGAACCCGGCGTGATCATGCCGCTCGCCCATGTCCTTCCTGACGGTGACGCCGAGCTGTTCCCCCCGGCCGGAGACGACCAGCTCTGCTTGGCCGACGATCCTCCGACCTCGGAGCCGGAGGGGGCGGGTGGGCACCGCGTGCGCCGGCGGCGCACACCTGCCCGCACCGTCGTCTCCGTGGGGACGGTGCTCGCCGCCGACCGCCGGCTGCGCATCCTTGCGGCAATCCTCGCCGCGATCTGCGTCCTCAGCGTGCTGATCTTCGCGCGGTTCAAGCACCTCGACCTGGTGGATGCGGTCTACTTCACGGTCACGGTCGTCACCACCACCGGGTTCGGCGACATCAACCTGTTGGACGCCCCAGGAGCGCTGGAGTTCTACGGCGTTGCCCTGATGCTCTTCGGCACCGGCACGCTCACGGTCTTGTTCGCGCTGCTCACCGATGCGATCGTCAGTGCCCGCCTGGCGCGCGCCCATGACCCGATCCCCCGTCACCTGAGTGACCACGTCGTGGTCTGCGGGCTGGGGAACATCGGCTACCGGGTGGTGGAGCAGCTCGCGCCGCTTGACGTCCCCGTCGTCGCGGTCGAGCTCGACGGGTCCAATCGCTTCCTCCCGGCGATGCGGCGCCTCGGCGTCCCGGTGCTCGCGGGCGACATCCGCCTGCGCGACACCCTGCAGGCCCTCCACGTCGCAAGCGCGCGCTCCATCGTGGTCGTCACCTCAAGCGACATCGTGAACCTGGAGGCCGCGCTCAACGCCCGCGCGCTCCGGCCCGACCTGCGGGTGGTCCTGCGACTCTACGACTCGGACCTGGCCGCGCGGGTGGAGCGGGGTTTCGACTTCCACAGCTCCCGCAGCCCCTCCACGCTGGCCGCACCCGCGTTCGCCGCCGCTGCCGTGGGCGAGCACGTGATCGCCTCGATTCCCGCGGGTCGCAGGGTCCTGCTCGTCGCTCGGCTCCGGGTCGGGGACGGCTCCCAGGCGGCCGGCGTCACCGTGGCCGGCTTCGAGGAGGCCACGCGGGGCCGGGTGCTCGCGCTCGCAGAGGGCGGCCAGCAGCGCTGGTGCCCAGCGGGCGACACCTCCCTGATAGCCGGTGAGGAACTGACGGTGGTGGTCACCCGCCAAGGGCTCGCCGAGGCCCTCTCCCACATCGAGGCACCGGAGAAGGCAGCGCCGGAGGGTGGGGCCCCCCAACCAGCACCGAAGTTCACACCAGCGACCTAGCGAGGCCAGCCTCGGCTTCGAGCCATACGACCCATCGCTCGCTGCGTTCACTCGGTCATCCTCCCCGCACTCGGGGACGAGGCCCAGGGTTGCGGCGGGACAGATCCCTCCTCGATCGCGCGCAGCCGGTCACGGTCTTCCACCTTCACCGGTCGGCGCGCGACGCGCAGGACCTTGACGATTCGGGCAATCCGTCCTACGCTCCTTGGCTTGTTACGGCGGCTTGTTACGGCCGGAGGCGGTCGCCGACTCCGCGGCGCTCCTCCGCTGCCCGCCCAGCGAGGGGCACCGATGCGCCGCGTGGTGGCGCGTCGGCGCGTGGACCCATCGCAGGGGTCCGCCCGGAAGTCCTGGCCTCGGACGCAAGCAGGTGGTTGCTTTGTCACGTCATCCTTCGCCGTGCGGATACGGCGGCTGCTCAATCAGGCCCGCTGGGACGCCGACGAACAGGCGCATGAACGCCACGACCGTCTGGCCCGCCCAGCTGGGCGCCGAGCTGCAGACCCTTGTCAGGCGCATGCGCGCCGCCTGCTGGCACATCGATGTCGGCACCGCCCCGGACCCAACGAACGGCAACGGCGGTCGCCGGGCTGTACGGCCTCGCCGGCGAGCGGGGTGAGCGCGTCATGTACGTGGTGATGGTCGCCCCCGAATGCGCCCCGGTCACCCATGCCGGCGGCCTCGGCGAGGTCGTCTTCGGTCTGAGCCGCGAGCTCGAGATCCGCGGGCACGCCGTCGAGATCCTCCTGCCGAAGTACGACTGCCTGCGCTTGGAGGAGGTCTACGGCCTCTGCGTCGCCGATGAGGACCTGTGGGTGCCGTGGTACAGCGGTGCCATCCCGTGCACGGTCTGGTTCGGGTTCGTCCACGGCCGGAAGTGCTACTTCATCGAGCCCCACTCGGCGGACAACTTCTTCGGTCGGGGCCATGTGTACGGCTCCGACGACGACGTCATGCGGTACGCCTTCTTCTGCAAGGCGGCGATGGAGTTCCTGCTGAAAAGCGGCAAGCGGCCGGACCTGATCCACTGCCACGACTGGCAGACGGCGCTGGTCCCGGTGCTGTTGTTCGAGCTGTATCAGCACCTCGGCATGGACCACCAGCGGGTCTGCCTCACCATCCACAACTTCCGCCACCAGGGCGTGTGCGGCGAGCAGGTGCTGTGGGCAACGGGGCTGTTGCGCCCCGAGCACTACTTCGACGACACCCGGCTGCGCGACAACCTCAACTCCGGCGCGCTGAACTTGTTGAAGGGCGGCATCGTGTACGCGAACTTCGTGACCACGGTGTCGCCCCAACACGCCTGGGAAGCGCTGTACACCGACCAGGGCACGGGGTTGGGGCACACGCTGTCGGTGCATCGGGGCAAGTTCGGCGGGATCCTGAACGGGGTCGACTACGACGTCTGGAACCCCGAGGTCGACCGGCACATCGCGTGCAACTACTCCCTCGACACCCTCGATCACAAGTACGCGAACAAGCAGGCGCTGCGGGAGCGGCTGTGGCTACGGCAGGAGTTCAAGCCGATCGTCGCCTACGTCGGCCGGCTCGACGAGCAGAAGGGCGTGCACCTCATCCAGCACGCCATCTCCTACGCGCTGGCGAGGGGCGCGCAGTTCGTGCTCGTCGGGTCGGGCACCACCCCGGCGATCAGCGACCAGTTCTGGCAGCTCAAGTGGTACTTGAACGACCACCCGGACTGCCACCTCGAGCTCAGCTACGACCCGGAGCTCGCCCACCTGGTCTACGCCGGCGCGGACCTGGTCGTGATGCCGAGCCTGTATGAGCCGTGCGGCCTGGCGCAGCTGATCGCCTCCAGGTACGCCACCGTGCCGATCGTGCGGGCGATCGGTGGCCTGTGCGACACCGTGTTCGACAAGGACTACGCTGCCCGGCCGCCGCACGACCGCAACGGCTATGTGTTCCACCAGGTCGACGGCCATGCGCTCGAGTCGGCGATGATCCGTGCCATCGGCCTGTGGCAGGCCTATCCGGACAGGTTCCGCGAGCTGATGACCAACGGCATGCGCACCGACTACTCCTGGGCGTCGGCCGGGCAGCACTACCTGAACGTCTACGACCACGTAAGGCACAAGTAGCGACCGCAGCACGCAGCCGCCGAGGAGGGCCCATGCACGAGCTACCCGAGTACGGAGACGGACTGCCGAACCTGTGCGGTTCGGAGGCGCTGATCGAGGGGGCGGTCGCGGCCGGGCGGGAGCGGCCGGTGTTCCTCGGCGAAACCCCGGCGCGGCTGGCCGAGGTCGACAGCGCCTTCGCCGTCGCCTTGCACATGCACCAGCCGCTGATCCCGGCCGGCGGGGCGGAGCTGCACACCGCGACGATCGTCAGCAACCTGCAGTGGATGCTGGAGCACCCCGACATCGGCGACAACCACAACGCGGCCGCGTTCCGGTGGTGCTACCAGCGGATGGGCGAGCTTGTTCCCCAGCTGCTCGCCGAGGGCTTCGAGCCGCGGGTGATGCTGGAGTACTCGGGCACGCTGCTTGAGGGGCTGCGGCGCATGGGCGCGGGCGAGGTGCTCGACACCCTCGAGCGGCTCACCCGCGACCCGAGCGTGCGGCATGCGGTGGAGTGGCTCGG
>DASYUT010000089.1 GCA_036000965.1 Actinomycetes bacterium | reverse complement strand
CGTCCTGGCCGGCTGGCTGGCCGAGAAGGGGGTGGCGATCGAGGAGGCGTAATACGCGAGGTGGTACGGCTCCGGGCGGTGGGCGAAGGGCACCAGCAACGCCCTGACCTGCGGGAACGGAGTCGAGTGTAATACAGGGATGGCCGGGGCGGCGTTGGAGCGCCCCCCGGCCCGACACCGAAGGAGTGAGCCTTCGATGCGAGAGCAGTCATCGCACGTGCGCGTGCTCAGCGTCAACGGCCTCGATGTGGCCCAGCGCGAGGTCCTGATCCAGGCCGGCGTCCGGCTCGCCCCGGTCCGGACCGTGAACCTCACCGATGGCCAGTGGGTCCGGACGGAGCTGCTGGACCACATCCCCACCGAGGAGGAGCTGGCCGGGATCGAAACGGCGTCACATGACGCACATTCCGGTCACGTCCTGTCTCAAGGGGCGGACCTGCCATCTCCCGATGGCCGGTGGGAAGACCTCGAGACCGAGCGGCGCTTGGAGGAAGCCCACTACGACCTGGGGCCCGACGACGAGGAGCGATCCGCGTGAGCGACCTCCGGGAGCAGCTGGACGAGGGCCTGCCCGAGCCCCTGATCCTCCACGAGGGGAGGCGTACGTCGGCCGCTACCTGCGCCTGGTGAAAGCCCACGCGGAGTACCGCGGGGACGTGTGGGTCATGGTCGTGGAAGGCGACGACGGGGAGCGCCGGAGCCTCTGGCTGCTCCACCAGGCCCTCCTGAACGGTTTGAAGCGGTTGCAGCCGAAGCTGGGGGAGATGGTCGGGGTCAAGAACCTCGGCAAGCGGAAGAGCGCGACCGGCTCGGACTACGTGGACTGGCGGGTCCTGGTCGACCGCCCACCGCCGGGATGGGACGCGATCGACCCAGCGGACGGTGAGCCGTGAGCGACCCGAGGGAGGTCACCAGGGAGGCGTTCCAGGCCGATGTGGAGCGGGTCGGGGAGCTGCTGGCGATGCTCACCGCCGACGCGCTGATCCTGGACATCAAGGTCCCCGGGATCATCGTCCAGCTCACCGGGGAACTCGACCGGTGGGCCAAGACCCTCCGATAGCCGAAGGCCTGGGTTAGACGTCTAACCCAGGCCGCATCACTCCCCTTACTCATCCTTCATCCAGGCGGAGGATCCGGTCGCGGTCCCGGCTCGGCGCGCAGCGTCGAGCCCTGTGCCGGCCGGTTTCCGGGGCGCCGGCTTCGTGCCGGGCGGTCAAGATCGCCGGGAGTGGCGCCGACGGGCGTTCCCGCCGTTTCGCCATGCGATCGGCGCGATGCTATAAGGACGCCCAATTAGCGGTATCCGGACCTCTGACCCACGGAGGGTGGCCGGGTCCGGAGGCGTGGGGGGGGATGGCGATGTGGATGGGTGGGCGCGCTGGGCGAGGGCGGCGCTCCAGGTGGCGGGTGCCCCCAAGCGACGTCCGGTCGATCGCGATCGTCGAGCAGGCGCCGTTGCCGGCGTGCGTGCTCGACCCGAACGGCTGGGTCGTCGCCGCCAACCGCAGGCTCGAGGAGCTGCTCGGGTGCGGCAGCGGAGGGCTCCGCGGCCGGTCGCTCGGGTCGCTCGCCTACCCGCCCGACGCCGAGCTCGCCCGCGGCGCGCTGGCGGCGGTGTTCGGCCAGAGACTCGACCGCCACCTGGTCGACACGCGCTGCCAGCGGCTCGACAACCAGCAGCTCGTCTGGGGCGCATGGGACCTGTCGCCGGTCCACGACGGCCGGGGACGGCCCCAGCTCGCCCTCGCCGTGGTGCGGGACCTGACCGAGGCCATGCGCTCCGAGCATGAGCGCCGGTTCTTCGAGTTCCTGCTCAAGATCATGGGCGAGGCCGCCGACAGCGACGCGATGCTGACCGCGGCGGTCCAGACGATCTGCCACTTCACCAGGTGCGCGATGGGCCAGGCCTGGGTGCCGGTGGACGGCGCCCTGGTGTGCAGCACCGGCTGGTATGCCAAAGGGTACGGCTTCGACCAGCTCCGCGCCGACAGCGAGCAGCTCCGCTTCGGGTACGGCGCCGGGCTCCCGGGCCGGGTGTGGACGACCGGCCAGCCGTGCCTGCTCCGCGACGCCGACGACCTGGACCGGTTCGACCGGGGCGCCGCGGCGCGCCGGAGCGGGGTCGGCGAGGCGATCGCGGTCCCCGTCAAGACCCCGACCGGGCTCGTGGCAGTCCTGGAGTTCTTCGTCGCCTACGAGCGGGTCGGGGAGCCGGGACGCCTGCAGCGCATCGCACGGGCGGCCGGCGAGCTCGGCCCGATCATCGAGCGCAGGCGCGCCGAGGACGCGCTGCGGGCGTCCGAGGAGCGGTTCCGGGGCGTGACGGGTGCGGCCATGGACGCGATCGTGTCGGCCGACGCCGAGGGGCGGCTGCGCTCGTGGAACCAGGGGGCCGAGCAGATGTTCGGCTGGGCCGCCGACGAGGTGCTGGGCCGGCCGCTGACGGTGATCATTCCCGAGCGGCTGCGGGCGCTGCACGAGGAGGGGCTGGCCAGGGTCAGGCAGAGCGGCCACTCCAAGCTGGCCGGCAGCGTGGTGGAGCTGGTCGCGCTGCACCGCGACGGCCACGAGTTCCCGGTCGAGCTGTCGATCGGCGCGTGGCGGTCCAGCGAGGGCCTGGCGTTCTCGGGCGTGATCCGCGACATCACCGAGCGCAGGCGCGCCGAGGACGCGCTTGCCGCAGCCAGCCGGGAGCTGGAGCGGACCAACGCCGAGCTCGAAACCCTGATGTACAGCGCCTCGCACGACCTCAAGAGCCCCATGGTCTCCCTGCTCGGCTACCTCGAGTACCTGAGGGTCGACTACGGCGACGTGCTCGGCGAGGAGGGCAACCACTACGTCCAGCGCATGTCCGACTGCACCCTGTACATGCAGCGGCTCATCCACGACCTGATCGACCTGTCACGGGTGGGCCGGCTCGGCGGCGACGTCGGCGAGGTCGACCTCGCCGAGCTCGCCGGGACCATCGTCGACGAGGCGGTCGTGGCCCACCCGGCGGCCAGGTTCCACGTGGGTCGGCTGCCGGTCGTGGCCAGCAACCCGGTCAGCTTCCGCCAGCTGCTCACCAACCTGGTCGAGAACGCCGTCCGCCACGGTGGCCGGCCCGACGTCAACGTGACCATCGAGGCCGCGACCCGCGCCGACGGCGCGCTGGAGCTGTCCGTGCGCGACGACGGCAAGGGCATCCCGCCCGAGCACCGCGAGCGCGTGTTCGGGGTCTTCGAGCGGCTGGACGGGCCCTCCACCAGCGCCGGGACCGGGATGGGGCTGGCCATCTGCCGCAAGATCGTCGAGCTGCTCGGCGGCAGCATCGCCATCCACGGCAGCGCCGGCAGCACCGCCATCCACGACAGCGGCGTCGACGGCAGCGGCAGCAGCGCCGGCGGCGGCAACAGCGGTGTCGGCGGCAGCGGCAGCGCCGGCGTCGGCAGCAGCGCCGGCGTCGGCAGCAGCGCCGGCGGCGGCAGCAGCGCCGGCGGCGGCAACGGCGGCGCCGACGTGCGGGTGGTGCTGCCCGGCCACCTGGTCGGCCGCTGGCCCGAGCAGGACCGGAACCTGGCCCTGCACGACCGGGGGGCACTGGTATGACCACGGCGGCGGTGCGCGTGCTGGTGGTCGAGGACGACGACGACCACCTCTTCCTGATCCGGCGCTCGCTCAAGGACCTGGCCGGCGTCACCGTCGACGTGGCCCGCACCGGCGAGCAGGCCCTGGACCACCTGCGGCGGGGCCGCTTCGACAGCCAGGCCCTGCCCCAGCTCGTGCTGCTCGACCTCAAGCTCCCGAGGCTCGACGGGCTCGAGGTCCTGGCCCGGATCCGCGCCGACGCCGCCCTGCGCTCGCTCCCGGTGGTCGTGCTGACGTCCTCGGAGCGGGAGGAGGACCGCGAGCAGGCCCTGCGGGTGGGTGCGACCTGGTATGTGTGCAAGCCCGTCGACGGCGCGCGCTTCCGGGCCGAGGTGGAGCAGGTCGCGGCCCGCTGGGCACGGGGACCGCGTAGCGGGCCCTACCCGCCCGGACGGGTGCCCAGGTAGGCGCGGGCCAGCATCGAGACGAAGTGGTGGACCGCGTCCTCGCTGGGCGCCATCGGGCCCGGGCGGAAGTGGGGGGAGGCCAGGCCGCGCTGCACCGACTCGCACGCCGCCCAGTCCTGCCGGTTGGTGGTGTCCCAGAAGGCCGTCGCGTACGAGGGGTCGAAGCCGGGACGCTCGGCCGCCTCGCGCGGGAAGTACCAGCTGCAGGTGACCCGGGTCGAGGCCGGGCCCAGCGGCTCGAGCAGGTGGGTCATCACGTAGTCGGGGTGCAGGGAGAGCAGCAGGTTCGGGAGCACGCCGAGGTACAGCACGGTGCGCAGCCGCTGGCCGTCGAGCCCGGGGATGGGCACGCCCAGGCTGCGCCCGTCGGCGGACATGGTCTCGGCGTGGTCGCGCAGGTCCATCGACCCGCCGACCCAGGCGCCGGCCTGCCCGCTGTAGTTGCGGCCGCTGTCGGGAGGGCTCACCCGGCACAGCTCCGGGTGGATGAGCGGGCAGTGGTAGCACTCGTGGTAGTTCTCGCACACCACCTTCCAGTTCGCCGCGAGCAGGTAGGTGTGCTCGCCGAGCGGGACCAGGTCGGCGAGCCGGTAGGGGGCGACCAGGTCGTCGAGCTCGCCGGCCTGCTCGGCCAGGGGCGGGGCGTCGCCCGAGGCGTTGACGAAGGCGAGGCCGTGCCACACCTGGACCGGGAGCGGCAGCAGCCCCCACTCGGCCGGGTCGAAGCCGGGGAGGTCGCGGAAGCCGGGGGCCGCGCGCAGCGAGCCGTCCAGGGCGTAGTTCCAGGCGTGGTAGGGGCAGACGATCGACCGCCGTGAGCGCTGCTTGTCCGGCTTGCCTGAAGCGAGCGAGACCGGGCCCAGCAGCTCGTGCCCGCGGTGCCGGCAGACGTTGGCGAACGCGCGCAGCTCGCCGTCGCCGCCCCGGACGAGCAGCACCCCGGCCGGGCCCACCTGGACCGCGCGCAGGCTGCCCGGCCGGGCCAGCCAGCCGGCCCATCCGACGCACGTCCAGGACCCGGCGAACAGGTGCTCGAGCTCCCAGGCGAGGACCGCCTCGGAGACGTAGGCGGCCCGGGGGAGCATGCGGCTCTGGCCGAACGGGAGCAGGCTGTCGTGGAGGTCGGTCGCGGTCAGGGGCGAGGCGGCTGCGGGCTGGGTCATCGGGCCTCCAGCTCTTGAACTGACTCACCAGTCAGTTTATCGGCTGGGACGTGCCGCGGACAGATGCCGGTCGCCGCACGACCCGGTAGAATCCCGGTTCGTGGCTCGTATCAAGGCGGACGTGCGCCGCGAGGAGATCCTCAGGGCGACCTGCCGTGAGGTGCGGGCACGCGGCTTCTCCAGCACCAGGGTCGGAGATGTGGCCGCCGCCCTCGGAGTGTCCAGCGGCCTGGTCTTCTACCACTTCGCGTCGAAGGACAACCTGCTCAGCGAGGCGTTCCGCCACGCGGCCCAGGCCGACCTGGACCAGCTCGCGGTGGCGGCCGCCGGGGACCACACCGCCCTGGACCGGCTCGACCGGGTGTTCCGGCTCTACGCGCCGGGCGGCAGCGACGCCTGGGTCATGTGGATCGACGCCTGGAGCCAGGCGCTGCGCAGCCCCGAGCTGCGGCGGGTCTCGCGCGAGCTCGACCTGCGCTGGAAGGAGACGATCGCAGGGGTGATCGGCGACGGGGTCGCGGCGGGGGAGTTCGCCTGCCCCGACCCGAGCGGGGCCGCCTGGCGGCTGGCCGCCCTCCTCGACGGCCTCGCGGTCCAGGTCACCGTCCACACCGGCGTGCTGTCCAGGCAGCAGATGCTCGACTGGGTGCGGGTCGCGGCAGCGGCCGAGCTGGGGCTCGCCCCGCCGCCCCCCGGCCAGGCCGCCTGGGGCGCGCCCGTGCCCGCCCGGGCACGGTAAGGAGCCGCCGGCATGGACTGGGACGGGTCGCTGCACGGCGCCGCCCGCGTCCCCGGGGTGAGGCGCGGCTGGCGGGCTCAGCGGAGGGGCAGGCGGGCCTTGCGGTGTCCCAGCCGGGCCCGGCGCAGGTCGCCGCGGATCTGGGCCACCGCGTTGCGGCCCGGGATGCCGGTCACCCCGCCGCCGCCGTGCGTGGCCGAGCTGGCCTGGTAGAGGCCGCGGACCGGGGTGCGGAAGTCGGCGTACCCGGCGGCCGGGCGGGTGTGGAACAGCTGGCTGGCCGACAGCTCGCCGTGGAAGATGTTGCCGCCGACCAGGCCGTACTCGTGCTCCATCTGGTAGGGCCCGATCACCTGCCGGTGCAGGATCGAGCTGGTGAACCCGGGCGCGAGCTCCTCGACGCGGGCGACCACCCGGTCGGCGTGGCCCTCCAGCTCGGAGTCCATGGGCTTGCCGGCCCACTCGTGAGGCACCCACTGGGTGAACATCGAGACGACGTGGTGGCCCTCGGGGCAGAGGGTCGTGTCGAACACCGACGGGATGCAGATGTCGGCGAACGGCTTGGCCGAGGGCCGCCCGGCCACCGCGTCCTGGAAGGCCCCTTCGACGTCGTCGAGGGACTGGGCGAGCACGATCGTGCCGCCGTGGACCTCCGGGTCGAAGCCGGGCTTGGCGGCGAACTCGGGCAGCCGGTCGACCGCGAGGTTGACCTTGACGGTCCCGCTTCGGGTCTTCCAGCGCTCGATGTCGGCGACGAAGTCGGCCGGCAGCTCGCGCGGGTCGAGGTGGCGCAGGAACGCGATCTTCGGGTGGGTGGTGGTCACCACCAGGCCCGAACGCAGCTCCTCGCCGCCCTCGAGCACCACGCCGGTGACCCGGCCGTGCCGGGTGGTGATCCGGCCCACTGGGGCGGAGGTGCGCACCTCCGCCCCGAAGGAGCGGGCCGCACCGGCCAGCGCCTGCGTGACCCCGCCCATCCCGCCCTTGGGGAAGCCCCAGCCGCCCAGCTTCCCGTCGCCCACGTCGCCGATGTGGTGGTGGGCCATGACGTAGGCGGTGCCGGGGGAGCGCGGCCCGGCCCAGGTGCCGATCACCCCGCTGACGCTCAGCACGCCCTGGAGTTCGGGCGACTCGAAGAAGTCGTCGAGCAGGTCGGCGATGCTCATGGTGAACAGCCGGGTCGTGTCGGCCACCCGGCGCTCGTCGAGTGAGCGCAGGCGCCAGGCCAGCCGCGCCTGCCTGGCCAGCTCGGCCGGCCGGTGGGACCCGAGCCGGGGCGGGACCTCCGACAGCAGGGGGCCGAGGACCGCGGCCAGGCCGCCCATCCAGGCGTCCCAGCGCTCCATCGCGGCGGCGTCGGCCAGCGAGAACTTCGAGATCTCGGCCCGACGCCTGGCCGGGTCGTCGGGCAGCTGCAGGTAGCGCCCGTCCGGGTAGGCCACGAAATAGGGGCCCTGGGGGTAGACCTCGTAGCCGTGCCTGGCCAGGTCGAGGTCGCGCACCAGCGCCGGCGGCAGCAGGCTGACCACGTAGGAGAGCGACGTCACCTGGTAGCCGGGACCGAAGGGCTGCTCGGTGACGGCGGCGCCGCCGACCACGTGGCGCGCCTCGCAGACCAACGTCGACAGGCCCGCCCTGGCCAGGTAGGCGGCCGCGACAAGCCCGTTGTGGCCGCCGCCGACGACGATGGCGTCGTACTCCCGCATGCTGCCTCCTGAGATCTCTCCGAGACGAGAGCCCCGCTCGAGTACCCATGCCGGGGGCGCACGACCCCTGAGGAGGCAGGTCCTGACCGCGACGCCGCTGCTCGACCGGCGCCCTCAGGATCTATCTAACTGACTCGTCAGTCAAGAATCAGGCGGCGTGGTAGCCGTGGCCGGCCCCGAGCACGGGAACGCGGCCCCGAGCACGGGAACGCGTCGACCCGGCAGCGTTCGCCTCGCCCCCGGCCAGCGCTCGGCTACCGGGATCGACGTGGCTGGCCGCCGTATCCTGGGTACGGCACCCACCAGCGGAGGTCGCGCATGACCGGGACGACGCCAGCGCTCGAGTTCAACCCCTTCCTGCCCGAGGTCCATGCGGATCCCTACCCGCTCTACCACCGGCTACGGGCCGAGGACCCCGTCCACCGCAACGGGCCCGGCTTCTGGGTGCTCACCCGCTACGCCGACGTGGTGGCCGTGCTCCGCGACCCGCGCATGAGCCGCGACCCGCGCCGGTCAGCGCAGTACCAGCTCCTCCAGCGCGGCAACGACGGCGCGGACCTGTGGGAGGACGGCGCCCCGTCGATGCTGTTCGTCGACCCGCCCGACCACACCCGGCTGCGGACGCTGGTCAACAAGGCGTTCACCCCGACGGCCATCGGCCGGCTCCGGGCCCGGGTCGAGGAGCTGGTCGAGGAGCTGCTCGACCGGGTGGCCGGTGCAGGGGAGATGGACGTGGTCGAGGACCTCGCCTATCCGCTGCCGGTGACCGTGATCTGCGAGCTGCTCGGGGTCCCGCCGGCCGACCAGACGCGGTTCCGGGACTGGTCGGGCGCGCTCGTGCACCTGCTCGACCCGCTGGTGGCCGAGGACGTGATGGAGCGGGCGCTGCAGGCGCGCGCGGCGCTCCGCGGCTACCTGGGCGACCTGGTCGCCGAGCGGCGCGCGCACCCGGCCGGCGACCTGCTCACCGCGCTCGTGGCCGCCGAGGACGAGGGACACCGGCTCAGCGCGCAGGAGCTGATCTCGATGTGCACGCTGCTGCTCGTGGCCGGGCACGAGACGACCGTCAACCTGATCGCCAACGGCACCCTCGCACTGCTCGCCCACCCCGCCGAGCGGGCCCGCCTGGCTGCCGACCCCGGCCTGGCCGCCAGCGCGGTCGAGGAGCTGCTCCGCTACGACAGCCCGGTGCAGCTGACCAGCAGGCACGCCACCTCCGGCCTGGAGGTCGGCGGTCAGCTCGTGCGCGAAGGCGAGACCGTGATCGCCGCGCTCGGCGCGGCCAACCGGGACCCGGCCCAGTTCGCCGACCCCGACCGGCTCGACCTGGCCCGCTCGCCCAACCGGCACGTCGCCTTCGGTGGTGGCATCCACTTCTGCCTGGGCGCGCCCCTGGCCCGGATCGAGACCCAGGTCGCGCTGGCCGCCGTGCTGCGCCGCCTCCCCGGCCTCGCCCTCGGCACCGAGGAGCCGACCTGGCGCGACACGGTCACCCTGCGGGGCCTCGCCACCCTCCCCGTCCGCTTCTGACGCGGCGTCCTCGTTCGATGTGGGGAGCTTGCTCTGGCGGCGATCGCCTCAGATGCACCCGGCGACTGCCGCAGACACATCCGCTGATCACACCGTGACCTCGAACCAGACGAGGTGGCCGCTGGTCACGCTGGTGCTGTCCCAGTCGGCGGCGAGCTCGTCGAACAGCTCGAGGCTGCGGCCAGCGATCGAGTCGATGCGCCGGCCGTCGCGCCTGAGCGGGAAAGGCGCGCCGGCGTCGCGGACCTCGACGTGGAGCAGGTCCGGCTCGAACGCGATGCTCACCTGGAACGTCCGGTTGGCGTCGCAGGCGGCCGAGTGCAGCAGGGGGTTGGTGATCGCCTCGTCAACGAGCAGCCGGGCCGTCTCGTAGGAATCGGTGTCGCGCAGCAGGGCGCTGCTCACGAACTGCCGTACGGCGGGCATCTCGTCGAGCCGCCCGGTGAACTGCCGGCGTACGGTCAAACGTCTCCCTCCTCCATGGGGGACCGGGCCGTGGAGGCCACGTTCCTGGCCTCGCCTACCCAAAGTGACCGGCTCCGAACCGTGCAGCCGACTGTCGCGACCCCTCAGGCGATCGGGGCCCGGCGCGCCTCAGTCGACCGCGCGGCGCAGGAAGCCGGCCGAGAGCCTCTGCCCGGTCGGCGCGCGGCAGATCTGCCCGCTTCGGTCGATCGCGCGGCCTGCCCGCTCCGGTCGATCGTGTAGAGCAGGAGGCTGCGGATGCCGGCCACCGCCCAAGGGGTATGCGAAAGTTCGCTCCTGCTCGTGTATCGTAGAAAACCCTCGTGACCCATTGGTCCCGTTTCACGGCCCCCCTTGCCAACCTGGAGGATCTCTACGAGGCCAGCGTGAGCGTTCCCAGCGGTAGGGTCGGTACCACCGCGGCGGTGGCCGGCCGGGCGTCAGCCTGGCGCGCGGCCCGCGCCGGCCACCCCTTGGGAGCCGGGCGGTGACGGCCCGGGTTGGCGGCCGGGACGTGGCCAGGGACCAGCGCCGCTTCCGCCTCGCCGTGCTCGCCTCCGCCGCGGCGGCGACTGCCTTCGCGGTCTGGGTCGGCCGGGAGGTGGGTGGGCCTCAGGTCAGCTCCGCGGTCGACGACGTCGGCTCGGTGCTGGCCGCGTGGGCGGCCGCGCTGGCCTGCTTCGCCGCCGCCCGGCGGGGGCCGTCGGGGCTCGGCCGAGCCTGGACGATGTCGATGCGCCGGGCCTGGTGGCTGCTGGGACTGTCGGCCTTCGCCTGGGGCATCGGGGGTGTGCTGTGGACCTGGTACCAGTTCGGGCTCGGGATCGAGGTGCCGTTCCCGTCCTGGGCCGACGTCGCCTACCTCAGCGCCATGCCGCTGGCCGCGGCCGGCGTGCTCGCCTTCCCGACCGCGCCCGTGCTGGCCGCCGCCCGCCTGCGAACCCTGCTCGACGGGCTGCTCATCGCCGCCTGCCTGCTGGCGGTGAGCTGGGGGACCATCGGCGACATGGTGTACTCCGCGACGGACCTGACGGTCGCCGAGCGTGCGGTCGGCCTGGCCTACCCGTTGGGCGACATCGTCACCGGCGCGATCGCGCTGGCCGTGCTGGCCCGCTCGCGCGGCCGCGGCGTGGTCCCGCTGACCTTGATCGCCATGGCGGTGCTGGCCTTGGCCGTGGCCGACTCGACGTTCCTGTACCTGACCCAGCGCGACCTGTACGGCAACGGCAACGTGCTCGACACCGGCTGGGTGGTCGGGTACCTGCTGCTCATGCTGAGCGCGCTGCGGCCCGCCGAGGCCAGGATCAGCCCCGACATCGACGAGCGCGGCTCGCTGGCCCGCATCTGCCTGCCCTACGCCGCGGTGGCCGCCGCCATCGTGACCATCTGCGCCGCGCAGGCCCGCAACGGCGCCATCGACGCGTTCCTGTTCTGGGACAGCGTGACCGTCATCGCCCTGGTGGTCCTGCGCCAGCTCGCGATGTTCGTGGAGAACCGGCAGCTGAACCAGCGGATGGAACGGACGGTGGTGGAGCTGTCGGAGCGGGAGGCGGAGCTCGGGCTGGCACTGGCCCGCGGGCAGACGGCCGCCGAAGGCCTGCGCGCCGCCGACCAGATGAAGGACACATTCCTGCGTGCGGTCTCCCACGACCTGCGCAACCCGCTGACCGCGATCCTCGGGGTGGCCCTCACCCTCGAGCGGACCAGGATGGAGCTGCCCCGCGACAAGGGCATGGAGCTGCTCGGGATGCTGGTGGACAAGGCCCACAAGCTCGACCGGCTCCTGACCGACCTGCTCGACCTGAACCGGCTCGAGCAGGGCGTGCTCGAGCCCAACCGCTCCCGGATCGACATCGGCGAGCTGGTGCGGCGGGTCGTCCGGGAGGTGGACCTGCTTGAGGGCTGGCCCGTCTCGGTGGGGATCGGCGAGCTGACCGCCGACGTCGACGGGCCCAAGGTCGAGCGCATCATCGAGAACCTGCTCATCAACACGGTGCGGCACACGCCGGCGGGCACGCCGGTGTGGATCCGGGCCGCCGCCGTCGGTCCCGACCTCGAGCTGGTCGTCGAGGACTGCGGCCCGGGCGTGCCGCCCGAGCTGGCCGGCACCATCTTCGAGCCGTTCCGGCGGGGCGACCCCGGGGTCGCCCCCGGGGTCGGCATCGGGCTGTCGCTCGTCGCGCGCTTCGCCCAGCTCCACGGCGGCCGGGCCTGGGTGGGGGAGCGGCCCGGCGGTGGGGCCGCGTTCCACGTGCTGCTGCCCGACGCCGTGCCGTGGGCCGTGAAGGCGGCGCCGCCGCTGGCCTCGCGGGTGGCCATCCCCCGCAAGCCCCACCCGGGCCTCACCACCCCGATCCAGCGCACCACCTCCGCGGCCCGGGCGCAGCGCTCGGCCGGATGAGTCAGCTGGTGATCTTGGCGGCCAGGCAGGCCTGCGCGTAGGCACCGGTGCAGATCTGCTCGGCGGTGAGAAAGCCGTCGGCGACGACTGTGTCCTTGATGTTGTCCTTGGTCACCACGACGGTGTCCAGCAGCGCCGAAGGCACCTCCTCGCTGCCGTTGTTGACCTTGCTCTTGGCGATGTCTGGGGGCGTCTTGCCCGTGGCGAGCGCGACCGCCAGCTCCGCGGAGGTCTCCGCGATCTTCTTGATCGGCTGGTAGACGGTCATGAGCTGCTGGTTGACGAGGATCCGCTGGATGGCCGCGACCTCCGCGTCCTGGCCGGTGACCGGCCGCTTGGCCGGGTCGATCTGGGCGCCCTTCATCGCCGCGATCACGCCGCCGGCCATGCCGTCGTTGGCCACGTAGACGCCGTCGAACCCGTCGGGGCCGAGGCTGGTGATGGCCTGCTCCATCTGCCGCTGGGCCTTGTCCGGGCTCCAGTCGGGGGTGTCGTACTCCTTGGCGACCTTGACGCCGGCGGGGTCGAGCACGCTGTGCGCGCCCTTCTTGTACGGCCCGGCGTTGCTGTCGGTCGGGGCGCCGTTGATCATCACCACCGTCGGTTTGGCCTTGCCGGCCTGCTTCAGCGCGTCCAGTAGGGACTGGCCCTGCTGCTGGCCGACCTTGTAGGGGTCGATCGACACGTAGTAGTCGAGGTCGGCGTCGCTGACCAGGCGGCCGTAGCTGATCACGGCAACCTTGGACTGCTTGGCGCGCTGCACGATGCCGGCTGCGGACTTCACGTCCACGGCGGAGATCACGATCACCTTGGCGCCGTTGGTGATGGCCGCCTCGGCCTGCTGCTGCTGCTTGGCCGAATCCTGGTTGGCGTTGTTGTAGATCACGCTGCAGCCTGAGCAGAGCTCCTTCACCTTGCGCTCGAAGTTCGGGCGGTCCTGCTGCTCGTAGCGAGTGGTCTTCGACTCCGGCAGCAGCAGGGCGATCTTGCCGGCGCCCTCGCCACCGCCTCCGCCGCCGCCCGAGCCGCTGTCGGTGGTGGCACAGCCGGCGGCCAGCAGCATCACGGCCGCGACCGCCGACGCCGTGCGGACCACCTTGCTCACCGTGCTGCCAGCCAACGCCCTCACTCCCTTCGGGATCCATTCTCGGGATGCGTTCCCCTTCGGGATGCGTTCCCCTTCGGGTTCGGGATCCGTTCCCGCCCGTGCAGCCTACTGCGCCCCGCCGGAATGTCCATTCGGACACCTTCCAGATAGCTCAGCGAGGCCAGATAGCTCAGCGAGGCGAGCAGGGCCGGGCGGCCGGGCGCGGGACATCAGAGCGTCTCAGTGACCTTCTCGAGACCCCGGGGGGCGTCCGGATCGCCACCCCGGGCGATCGCGAGGTCCCGCGCGAGCTGCTGGAACGGCAGGATCTCGAGCAGGGGCGAGAGCTCCTCGGGCACACCTGCGGGCAGCTCGACCCCGACCGTGGCCTTGGCCACCGCGTCCGGGCTGCCGACCACGAACAGGTCGGCGCCCACCTCGCGCAGCTTGGCGAGGACCTGCCCCATGGCGTCGCCGCCGACCCCGCTGGCCATGACCGCCAGCACCGGCACCTGCGGGTCGATCATGGCCAGCGGCCCGTGCAGCAGGTCCGCACCTGAGAACGCCTGGGCGGAAAGGTAGGACGTCTCCATGAGCTTGAGGGCCGCCTCGCATACGGTCGCGTAGGAGTATCCCCGGGCGGTCGTCACCAGGCGGGTGGCGAACCGGTAGCGCTCGGCCAGGTCGGCGACCACCTCGCCGTTGCCGAGCACGCGCCGCCCCAGCCCGGGCAGCCGGTCGCACCCTTCGCAGGCGCCGCCACGCCACCCGTCCACCACCAGGTAGAGCGCGAGCAGCTGGGCGGTGTAGGACTTGGTGGCGGCCACGGCCCGCTCGGGCCCGGCGAGCACGTCGACGTGGAGCTCGGCGGCCTGGGCCAGCGGCGACCCGGGCGCGTTGGTCACGGCCAGGGTGAGCGCGCCCTGCTCCCGGGCCAGCGACATGGAGTGCACCAGGTCGGGCGAGCCGCCCGACTGGCTCACGCCGACCATGAGCACGCCGGTCAGGTCAGGGCGGGCGCCGTAGGTGGTCATGGTGGACGGCGACACCAGGCCGGCCGGCAGCTCGACCAGGATCTCGACCAGGTACTTCGCGTAGAGCGCCGCGTTGTCGCTGGTGCCGCGGGCGACAAAGAGCACGAAGCGGGGGCGGTGCTCCCGGATGCGCCTGACCGCGGCCTGGACGTCGGCTTGGCCGCCGCGGAGCAGCCGCTCCCACACCTCGGGCTGCTCGGCGATCTCGGCGGCCATGCGACGCCCAGGCGCCGCGGGCGGCGGGAAGGGTCCGGAGGTCACGTCGTCCTCCCCTCGGGGTAGCGTGGAACTGCCAGTATGCCCGGTTGGTGGGGACGGCCACGCCGCCGTGCCGACGTACCCTGGGTCCGACGAGTAGGCGAACAGGATTGAACGCTACCGCCTTCGCCCACTCGTCGGACCCTACTACTCGTGGGCCTGCGAAGGCTGGCCGCCGGGACCGCGGGCGCTGCCGCCCATCGGGCCCGACCGCACGCTGCTGCTGCGCGACCCCGACCGGCGGGACAGCGATGGACGGCGCCGTCGCCGTGCCGCCGGAGCGGCACAACTTCCGCATCCGGTCGCGACGCGCCGAAACGTGGACCGGGCGCTTCACGATCTGGGTCAAGTCCGGCTGACAGTCGCTTGCAGCTTGCAAGTGACATCGATACGGTCGGTCCCATGGAGACGACCCGGGTGGAAGCGTTCAGCGACGGCGTCTTCGCCATCGCGATCACTCTGCTCGTGCTCGACCTGCGCGTGCCGCAGGAGGTGGCCACGGGCGGCCTCGGGCATGCGCTCGCACGGTGAGGGCCCCGTCGGTAGCTGCTCGGCTCACTACTGGTCGCCGTCATGGTGGCCGTCTCCGGCTATCGGCTGGGCTTTGCGGTGCTGGCCGTCCCCGGCGTGGCCGCGGTGGTGTTGTTGGCCCGGCTGCGCACCGCCGCTCCCGACCCGGCCACCCACGACACCGCCGACCCCATGGGTGACCGCCACCAACCCGAACCCCGGGCCGAACCCCGGGCCCCGGTAGAAGGTGGCCGGGTCGGGGCGCGTTGACGATCCGTCCCGGTCCTGTACGTTGCGGTGGCGGCTGGAAGGCGATGAGGCCCGCCCCGGGCCCGGCCGCCTTGCTCGTCGCCCAGCAGGACTGATGGCTTCTACCTCGAAGGTGAACGGGGTGGAAGCTGTACGCCTCAGGAGCCGATCCTCGGCTGATCCCATGTCCCTCACCTCTATCCGGGCGGCACGGCCCTTCAGGTCAGCCGGTCGCCGTCCGCCAGGGCCGGCTCGCCAGTCGCCCAGGCCGCGTCGATCTCAGTCCCCGAGGGGGCTAGTCAGCATGCGGCCCACCCGAGGTTGATCCGTGGTCGGCGGTCAGCCTGGAGAGCTCGGTTCGGAGCACCTCTTCTGCGGTCGCGTACCGCAGCGCGGCCACCCACAGGCGGTCAGAGGTCGCAGCGTGCCGGCGCCGACCGGGAGCTCGCCGCGGCGGCCACTCGGCAGGGGCGGCGTAGGCCGGGACGCGGGCGTCCCGGAACGCTGCGAGCAGGTCATCCACCAGCACTGGGTCGACGTCGGCGATCGGTGCCCAGGCCGGAGCGTCGAGCCCGTTGCCACGGCCGAACGGCGGGAGCCATGCCGCCCGCCCGTCTCCGTAGTGCGCCGCTGCCGGCGACGGGAACGATGCGGTCATCGCGGAGACCTCCGCCAAGCCGAGGAACGACGCATCCGGCCACCCGTCGGCGTGGGAACTTCGGCGCCCGGCAGGCGACCTGACGATCCTTCCCCGAGCCGGTTCATGGTGGGCCATGCGCCGACGTGCGGTCGCCAACGGCCGGCGAGCCTTCCTCGAGGTCCCGCAGCCGGGCGCCGATCATCCCTTGGGCGACGTGGATCCCGGTGATGGCGCTCGCGTGCAGTCGGTCAGCCCTCGCCGGGTCCTCGCACCGGGCGGGGCGCTCGCACGCGGTACGGAGCTGACCGAGGGTCCGGCGCAACCCGGACCGCATCAGCAGTGATGCGTGCCGGTCGACCTCCTGCTGGCACAGGTCGAGCTGCCGGCGCAGATCCAGCTCGTCGAGCGACGGGCTGCTGTACGGCTGCCCGCTGCGCCGTGCGGCTGCAAGACGAGCGTAGTGGTACAAGGTGCTGGCGCGGGCGAGCCGGGTGAGCCCGTCATGGGCGGCGAGCAGTGCCCGTCGCTCGTCCTCGTCCGCGACCTGCCGGGCCTTCTCCGCGCGTTCCAGCTCTATACGGGCCTGCTCGCGGCGCAGCACGCTCCGTTCCCGCCGCAGGTCGTAGAGACGCATGCCGACGCCGCCAGCGAGGGAGCCGGCCGCCACCAGGAGCACCGGTTCAGCCATCGTCAACCCCGTGGTGGTCGTGGGACCGGGAACATCCCAGGCGTGGAATCCACCGGATCGCAGGCTGGCCGAGTGCGGTCGACCCGTCGGTCGGCCCGACGGTCCGGCGCGGGACCACTGTCCGCGGTAAGTCTTGGGCAGCGGCGGGGGTTGTAAAGGCCACCCGGAGCCGGTCAGTGGTCGGGCCGGTGACCGAGCGCAGGATCGCCGGAAGCAGCGCGGGGATGGGATCGGCGCGAGCGGGGACCCCGGAGCGGTGCCGAGCCCCGAGCAGCGGCTGGCTGATCCGGACGTCCACGTCCAGGGTCGGCGCCGACCCGAGCGCACCAACGCCCTCGTCGTGTCCGTCGGACGGCAGCCAGCCTGGGCGCCCGCAGGCCCGATCCTGGTAGGAGACTGAGATGCACGACCCCGTCACGACCCCGCCTCCTGCCACCCGCGTGAAGGGCAGGACCCATCGGCCGGTCGGCGGTTGGACCGCTCGTGGTTGGCGGTCCCGGCGGGGGCCAGCGCCGGGCGGCCGGTGCGACCGCACCTCAATGATAGCCTCGCGGGGAGCCTCCCTGATGAGCTGGCTGGAAGGATGCTGATCGCCAGACACGGCCCAGAATTACCGAGCAGAGCAGCAGCATTCCTCCCCTGGCCTGCCCGGCCCACGCGCCAGCCGCTATCCTGGTCGTGGCGATGAGGCTCGCCTGGACCGCGCCACGTGCGCTGATGGCTTCTACCTGCTGTCCCACCTGGCGTCGAGTGAGCAGGGGTATGCCGATGCAGCCCGGTCGTGATCCCGACGAACTCGCCATGGTCATCGAGGGAGCATCGGCGCGGTGAGCTGGCGTCGGCGGCGGCGCGCGGGCGTGGCGAGTTCAGCGGGCGAGCTAGCGGGCCTGGTCGCCCGCGACGGCTGCCCGCTGTGCGGCGTGCTGGCGCAGGCCGAGGATCGTTGGTTCTTCTGGTTCGTGGCCGAGTCATATAGCTTCCCAGAACTCACCGGGCAGCTGCGAGCCTCCCTCGGGCTGTGCCCGGCCCACACCAGGCGTCTGCTGGCGTCCACCGCCCCCGTCAACGTCGTGCGTCACCTCGGCGACCTCGCCGAGGTGGATGCCAAGGCGGGGGCTACAACGGCCCGCGTGCACGCAGCCCTGTGGCAGGCCGAGCTGGAGCGCTTCGCCGCCGCACTGGACGGGGGCTCCCCACGACCGGCGCTACCGGGCGGCTGCGGGACCTCGCACGCTCGTGGCGGACACACGCGCGATCCTCCCCCCGCCTCCGCGCGAGCCGCCGAGCCACGCTCGCGCTGCGTGACGCGCTCCGCTCGCGCCCCGCGGCGGTCGCGCACGCCCGCGGCATGCTGCGGCACCAGCCATCGTGCACGGCTTGCCGGGCGGTCGGAACGGTCGAGGACCGCCAGGCCGCGCTGCTGCGCGCCGGCCTCGGCGACGTGAGCACGCGTGCCGCCTACGACCGCTCGCACGGCGTCTGCGCCTGGCACGCGGCAATCCTGGAAGGAGGGCTGGCAGGCCCGGCGCGTGATCTGGCACAGACCCGCCTGGCCGTCCTCACCTGGGAGCTGGACGAGCTGGATCGCAAGTCGAGATGGTCGACACGGCACGAGCCGTCAGGCCCGGAGGGCGACGCCTGGCTGCGGGCGTTCGCGGCGGTGGACGGCCACGCCTTCCTCGGCGGTCCGGCGCGCGGGTCCGGGCAGGCTTGCGCGGGCAGCCGTGACGCACCGGACCTTAGAGCCGCTGTGGGGATGGAGCCTCCCGTGCCGCCCGTGGTGGCTGATGACTCGCCGTGACGGACGACGGTGCACAAAGCTGCGATGAAAGCTTCAACCACTCGCGGCGTACCGCTGCGCCGCTTCAGCCCGGCTGCAATCCCACGCCGAGGCATTCATGCAAAGGATGTAGCTTGGGTGGCCCACGGACCGGTCGTCTTGCCGCTCAGGGCCATCAGGTGATGGTCGGCTACCTCCGCCTGCAGCGTCGCCTCGGGCGGCTCGACATCCCCGACATGACCGCCGCTCCGGCCTCTTGATCGAGGGCTCTCTGCTCATCCTGACCGTTGTGCTCCCAGCGATGGAGCTCGCTGCGACCGCCCTCTGTCCGGGCTGATGGCTCCTGCACCCAGTGGGCCAACTCCGGAAGGGCAGAGATGATCGGCGACGTCCTGTGGCTGCTTGCGGGCGTTGTCGTCGGCGTCTGGCGGATCCCATTCCTCAACGCCGTCAAGGCGGCAGTCTACCGTCTGCCCTCGCTCGCGCCAGCTACCGCACAAGCCTGCGGTACCAGGGAATCCGAGCGCTGGCGGCGCGGCACTGGTTGGCGGTCGCGCCCGGGTAGCTGCCCTGGACGAGCGGGGCCAGCCTGGCCAGGCTGCCCCGGTCGCCAGTGTCGCCGTGGTAGTCGTAGGACTGCCGATTGAAGTAGTCCGTGAGGTCACCGGCCAGGGTGGTCAGCGCACCGAAGCTGCGCTCGAGCAGCCGGTCGCGGCCGCGGGGCAGCGCCTGGACGAGCGGGATGTGAGCGAGGCAGATCGGTCCGGTCTGCTCGAACGCCTCGTCCAACGCCCGGCCTTCCAGAACCTCGGCGAGCTGGCCAGCGGCCGACCGGCCCGCGTTGGCGGTCAGGCAACAGCGGCTCACCCCTACCGGCCAGCCGATACCATGGCAACGCAGCGCCCCTGCGCCCGACCAGGCCGAAGGAGGAACCCCTACGCCGGAACGTTCCGTCGCCCAGTGGGCACAAGCCGAACCCGCGGCGCGGGACGCCGTCCTTGACCTCGCCGAGCGGGCGGTCGCCCTGCAGCCCGCAGCCGAGACGGCCATCCAGCTCTACCGCCTCGACCGGCCGCCGACGACCGCCATGACCGAGGAGGGGCGACGGGTGGCCGAGGCCTACCTGGCACTCGGCGAGCGGCTCCGCTCCGTTGACGTCGACCACCCCATCGGCGCGATCCTCGCCATGCTGCTGGACCGGCACCTGCACCTCGTCCGCCTCGCGCTGGAAACGGTCGAGCCGCCAGCCAGCGGCGCGGCCGGGCGCTGGCCTCCTCCGGCCGGGCTCGGGCAGGCCGCCGGTGACCTCGTCGGAGTCCGCGACCTGCTCCGGCGGACATTACGGATCGCCGGCCGGGCAGTTACCGACCTCCCGGCCGGAGGGCGCCTGTAGGTATGGCACGATCGATTTGCAAGAGGCCGCTAGCTAGGGCGTGGTTTCTTTTAGAAATCTCACTATGCGTGACAATCCACCTGCCATCTAAGCAGCCAGTTTCACTCAAGGCGTTCGCCCGTCGGGCTGCTGAGGCCCATGGGCACCACGCTCCTAGTCCCCGCTAGTCCCAAAGCCGTCCGGTTAGCTGGATTTGCGAGCACAAACTCCCTGGTCAGCGTGGTCACATCAGGCCAGAAGGGCCCTTAACCGGATGGCATTGCCGCTAGTCCCGGTTCGCCGCTCACGGGCGTGACGTGCCGGGCGGATCGTCAGCGGACGATCAGCACCGAGCAGGTCGCGTGCCGGCTGACCTTCTCGGCCGTGGTGCCGAGGAAGCGGCCCCAGACAGCCGAATGGCCGCTGTGGCCAAGAACGATGAGGTCGGCCTCCTGCTCGGCGGCTGCCCGGACGATCTCCTGGGCCGGGTGGCCGGCCCGGATCACCGTCTGCATCGCGACGCCATGCGCTCGGGCGTAGGCGGTCGCGTCCTCGGCCCACTCCTTCGCCACCCTCTCGGTGCTGTTCCTCAAGCCCAACCTCTGGACGATCCCGTTCGTGCTGGTGTCGGTCCTGCTCGTTTGGCTGATGCCGCGGCTGGAGGGCTGGTTCTTTCACCGCTACGGCAACCGCGTGATCGAGCCCGAGCTCAAGGGCGCGTTCGCCGCCTTGTTCCTGCTCATGTATCTCGGGGAGCGGGCCCAGAGCCACGCGGTCCTGCCCGCGTTCCTGCTCGGTCTCGGCCTGGCCCGCAGCTTCGAGCGCCACCGCGCCGAGCAGCAGCGCTTCCGTGTCATCGCCTTCGCCCTGCTGACGCCGTTCTTCTTCATCCGCTCGGGCATGAACGTCTCGCTCGGCGCCGTGTGGGCCAACCTTGGGCTGCTCGCCCTGTTCCTGGCTGTCAAGGTCGCTGGGAAGTTTCCTCGGCGTGTACCCGCTTGCCCGCCGCCACGCCCGTGACCACGCCACCTACCTCACCCTGCTGATGAGCACCGGGCTCACCTTCGGCACGATCTCAGCGACCTACGGGCTGAACGCCGGGATCATCACCCGCGCGCAGTTCTCGGTGCTGGTAAGCGTAGTCGTGCTCACCGCGATCGTCCCCACCGCGATCGCGCAGCGGTTCTTCACCCCCAGGATGGGACCTGCAACCAGCTTCGGTGCCGACGACGAGCGCAGCCTCAAGGCTCCGGCGCAGCAGACAGGCCTTCCCGCAAGCGAGTGAGCAGTCGGTCGCGGGCAGTAGCGTCCCGGTGGGGCCGAGACCCTACGAGCCGCACTCGGCCGAGGAGTGGGCCGATCTTGCAGGATGTGGCTGAGATGACACCCAGACCGGCAGGCAACCACTACCGTGCCGATCGCCGCTCACACCACGTCCCGCTCTCGGTCGAGCGGACTCATGACCCCTCCCGGTCGGCGAACGCCTCCTGCCTCGGGCAGGAGCCAGTGAGGAGCGGATCGACCGACATGGTCGGCCGGGGCAGGTTGGATCGCGGCGGCGAACGTGTCCGACGTGCCGATCCCCATTCGTGCGGGTAGCCTGACGCGAGGGATGGAGCTCCCGCAACCGCCGTCCGGCTGATGGCTCCTGTCGGCTCGACGTAGGGGGACTCCAATGGCCTCGACGAGCCCCGCCCCGGCCGCTGCCGGCCTGCGGCGCAGCGCCGTCCGGTTCGTGGTGTTGCTCGGGGTGCTCAGCTTGCTCGCCGACACCACGTACGAGGGCGCCCGGAGCATCACCGGCCCGTTCCTGGCCATGCTCGGCGCCAGCGGCGCCGTGGTCGGCGCCGTTGCCGGCTTCGGCGAGCTGGTCGGCTATGCCGTGCGCCTCGGCAGCGGCCGGCTCAGCGAGCGGACCGGACGTACCTGGCTGTTGACCATCGCCGGGTATGCGGTCAACCTGCTCGCTGTGCCGCTGCTGGCGCTCGCGGGCAACTGGCCCGCTGCGGCGACGCTCATGATCGCGGAGCGGATCGGCAAGGGCGTCCGGGTCCCCCCGCGCGACGCGATGCTGTCGCACGCCGCCGCGCAGCTGGGGCGCGGCTGGGGCTTCGGCCTCCACGAGGCGCTCGACCAGGTCGGCGCGGTGCTCGGGCCGCTGCTGGTCGCCCTGGTGGTGGCCACCCACCACGGCTACCGGGCCGGGTTCGTGCTGCTTGCCGTGCCGGCTGGGCTCGCTCTGGCCGTGGTGGCCGCCGCCCGCACCCAGTATCCCAATCCGCGGACGTTCGAGGCCGACGAGCAAGACGGGCCGACCGGGACTGGGCTGCCGCGGGTGTTCTGGCTCTACCTGGCCGCGAGCGGCTTGGTCGCGGCCGGGTTCGCGGACTTCCCGCTGATCGCCTTCCACTTCCAGCAGGCCGGCGTGGTCACCGGCGGCGCCGTCCCGCTCTTCTACGCCATCGCCATGGGAGCGGACGCGCTGGCCGCACTCGCTCTAGGCCGGCTGTTCGACCGGGTCGGCATCGCCGCCGTGATCGGCGCCGCGCTGGCGGCGGCCGCCTTCGCGCCGCTGGTCTTCTACGGCCGCGCGCCGCTCGCAGTGGTGGGACTGGTCCTCTGGGGCCTAGGCATGGCGTCGCAGGAGTCGGTGATGCGCGCGGCGGTCGCCGCGATGACCCCGCCCGACCGACGCGCCAGCGCCTATGGGATCTTCAACGCCGGCTACGGGGTGTGTTGGTTTGCCGGCAGCGTCCTGCTCGGCGTCCTCTACGACCGCTCGCTGGCCGCGCTGGTCGGCGTGTCGGTCGCGGTCCAGCTCGCCGCCGTGCCGTTGCTGCTCGCCGTTCGAGGCCGGCTGCGGCCTCGGTCCGGTCAAGCTGCCCGGTCAGGCCGGTAGGCGACCGTCGCCCACGAGTAAGCATCCTGGGCCGCGACGCCTTGATCCCAGCCGGGCTGGGATCAAGGCGTCGCAAGGCCGGTTCCGATGCCGACCCCGCGGCCAGTCGCGCCGCCGCCCAGCATCTTGCAGCCGCGTAGGCCGATCACTGCCGTGCTCCCCCGCAGCGCTACCTCCCGACCGGCAACCAGCCCAGCGCCTCAATCCACGCGCCACGCTGCTTGAGAGTCGCCGGTGCCGCGTCGGCGGTCATCGCACCACCAGGTCTCGACACGTAGGTCCCATCGACCTGGCAGCGGTCATCAACGGCGTCGGCCAGCAGCGGCGTGAACGAACCCACCTGTAGGTTGTGACGTGGCGGCTTCGCCGACGGTCGCCGAAGGCCATGTGTCAGTGGCGAAACCGGTCGCCTGCGCGCTCGGCGAGTGCTTCTGGGGTGATGTCGACCGCCGCCTCCCAGTGCAGCCGCTCCAGGTACATGGCGTCGGAGCGATACAGCGGCCGCGGGTTGGAGCGGCACACCAGCCGGAGGTTCAGCAGGTAGCCGGGGGTGCCCGCTGGGGCGCCGTAGACGGCTAGGTTGAAGCTCTCGAAGCCAAGCTCGGCATACAGGTTGAGGGCGGTGGCGATCCCCCAGCCGAGCTCGGCGACGCGGTCTTGGCCGAGCTCGGCGGGGGAGACCACCCCAGGCAGAAACGCCCGCAGCTCGCCCGGCCCGAGCGGCGCGAAGCTGGCCAGCCACTCGACGCTGCCGGTGGAGCCGAGGTGGCGGCGCCCCTCGCGACGCTCGGTCGCCAGGTAGTCGTTGAACCGCTCGGGCGGCATCTCGGCGAGCAGGCGCTGGAAGGTGGTCGGGACGGGGCTGGCCGCGCCCTGCAGGTGCGGGTGGTACAGCGAGCTGCCCGAGGGGAGCATGTGATTGGCGTTGACCGATACCCAGCGCGCCGCCGGGTCGGCCTGCAGCACCGCGGCCGCGAACGCCACCTGGGTGGCCAGGTTGTCGCCGACGAGCACCGGGGTCATCGCCCCGAGGGGCAGGAAGTGCAGGGACGGGGAGTAGACCGAGACCGAGCTGTGGGGCGCGTAGGTGAGCAGGTTGGGGAACAGCACGGCCTGGCCGCGCCGGATACGACCCTCGGGGGCGATGGCGGGTACGAGCCGCGGGGTAGCCTGCTCGATCCGGTCCGGGCAGAACGGGCAGCCGGCCCTGGTCTCCTCGGCCAGCGCGGCCAGGTCGAAGTCGCTCGGCGGGAACAGTCCACTGCCGGTGACCAGCCGCGCGCCGTGGCCGGTGAGCGGATCCCAGCGGATCTCCACGCTGGTCGGGACGTGCTCGTTGCCCTCACCTGGGGGCAGCAGCTCGCCGGTGAGCACGACGCGACGAAGCTCCATGGTCGGCATCTTCCCGCGCCCGGCGCCGTCCTGTGAAGCGGAAGCCTATCGGCGCAGGAGCAGCAGCGGCACGAGCTGCTCGGCCGGGGTCATGGAGCCGTGATGGCCGACCATGGCGGCCTCGCCCGGATAGGTGTCGCGGTCGAACACGCCGATCGCGGTCCGGGCGGCCGCCACGACGTCGCCGATCCGCGGGCGTACCCGGTCGAGCACCTGCGGCCCGAACCAGCCGCCCGCGGTCGCCTCCTCCCGCGACGCGACCCACACGGCGTCACCGAGCACCGCCCGCCAGGCGGCGAGCACGTCGGCCGCCGCCCCGTCGACCGCGTGGACGTGCCTGGCCCGAGCCTCACCGGCGAGCAGGCGCACCCCGGCGGCCAGCTCGGGATGATCAACGAGATCGACTCGCTGGTCTGGCCCGAGATCGACCATGCCATGGTCGCCGGTAACGGCCAGCAGGGTGCCGCGGGGCAGTCGCTCGGCGATGAACTCGACGAGCAGGTCGACGTGGCGGAGCTGCAGGCCCCAGGCATCCGCGCGGGTCCCGCGGGCATGCCCGGTCAGGTCGAGGTCGCGGTGGTAGACGTAGACCAGCCGGCGCCGTCCCGCGGCTAGCTCCCGCACCGCCAGGCCGCCCTGGTCGCCGACAGAGACCGCGTTCTGGTATCGCCCGCCGCGTAGCACCGCTCGGGTCAGGCCCGACTGGGCGTGGTCCCGCGGGCCGACAAGGACGATCTCGACGCTGTCCAGAGCGGCCCGCTCGAACGCGGTCGGATCGGGCTGGAGCTGTTCGGGCACCACCCGGTCGCGCAGGTCGACCTGGTGACCCCGGCCGGCCGCCGTCCAGTGCAGGCAGTTCAGTGCCGCACGCTGGCCGGGGACCGCCATCGTCGTGCCGACCAGGCCGTGCTCACCTGGGGGTCGGCCGGTACCGAGCGAGCCGACGCTCGTTACCGTGGTGGCCGGGAAGCCGGCGGTGAGTGTCCGCGCGCTGTCCACGCCGACGTTTAGGAACGGCGCGTGCTCGAGGTTAGCCTCCAGCAACTCCCACCCGAGCCCATCCACCAGCACCAGGCAGACCCGGTCGACCGGGTCGAGGCCGAGGCGGTTGGCGAATCCTGGCGCGTCGAGCGCGGCAAGCAGCGACGGCACAAGCTCGGCCAGCGACGCCTCGCCGTAGCGAGGCAGCGACGGTGCGGGCTCGGCCACGCCTCCCCTCCGGTCCTGGGCCATGGTCATACGCAGCATATCGGCCACCCGCCGGTACGGACGGCACGTCGCCGGCGCACTCTCGAATCCCTCGTCTGGCGGCGACGGATAGGCGCCAGGACGCGACGAACGCATCGAGCGGGTTCAGATTTCACGTCGCTGGACTGGCTCGCACGGACGCCGGCCGGACCAGTCGAGCTTGCGGACCACCGCTGGTCCAGAGTACCGCTCGAACCTGGGCGGCGCGTCGCCCGTGGCCCTCGTTGCTATCCTGGTCGCGTCGCGGATACCGCGACCAGCGATGGAGCTCGCTGCGATCGCCTCGGCTGATGGCTCCTGCGCAGGCAGGAACGGCTGCTTCTGGATGACGAGGTGATGCGCCATGGCTCGGTTCTCCCTGCTCCGCCGCCGATCCAACGGACCGGCCCAGGAGACGGCAGGGGTCCAACCGCTGGACCCGGACGAGGCACGCCGGCACCTGCAGCAGGCGTGGTCGATCATGGACCGGGCGATCGAGCTGCACCCGGTGGCCGAGGCGGTCATCCGCGCCTGCCGAGAGGACGACGCCAAGACGGGTGTCCTGGGAGCCGAGGGTGGCAGGGTGCGCGACACCTACCGCCGGCTCCGCGAGGAGCTGCGGCCGTTGAACCTGCCCTCGTGGCTGGCTGACGACCTGGCTTCGACCCTCGACCATCACCTCGAACTGGTCAGCCTCGCGCTCGATCTCTCCTACCGCCCGCAGACCGAGCGGATCGAGATGCAGCGGCATCGGCTGCATGGCCTTGGCCCCTCAGCCGGCTACCTCCTCGCCCTCCGCCACCGGCTGATCGAGGAGCTCGGGGCGTGAGGTGGCGCCGGTCTCGCTGCTGAGCCGTTCGGGCGACGAATCGGAGGCGGTCGTATGGCTAATGTCAGCGACGATGAGGTCTTGCTCCTCTGGCGCGCGCTGTCGACGTTCCGCGGGGACAAGAGCCCAAGTGCCAGCCGAGCGACACGTCTCGGCGGGGTACGTGTCCTCTCTTTGCACGGTGTCCACGCTGGCAGGGCCGAGACGACTGGCTGCGCAGCCTCGGGGACTCCATCGACAAGACCGAGCGACGCCGAGCGGCATGGCCATGCCAGCCGACTCTCGACTTGCTGGGTCCCCAGACGCGACGGATCGGCCAGTAGCTTCCGGCGGCGCTCCCTCGGCCGAGATGCAGGCGTGTCGCTAGGGGGTAGAATCGCCACGGCGATGAAGCCCGCCTGAACCGCCGCAGCGGCTGATGGCTTCTACGGAAGACTGAACCGGTGGAAGCTGATGACGCGCTGCGATCGCCTCGGCCTCGACTCGCCATCCCGGCAGGTGCCGTATCGGCTCGGCCCGCGATCGTCGTGTCGAAGCTTCCCGCTCGGCGGAGGTGATCCGTGTGGGTGGAAAGCCGATGCGACGCCGCGGCTGCGGGTTCACGCTCGTCTCGAGCCGGATCTCGCGGCCGCTCTGTGGTCGCCGCTGGGAAACGCCCCTGGCTGACGGCAGGAGAACGGTGTCCTCCGGCGCGGTTGAGACGGCTGGGACGGGCGCCCCTAGTCAGCCGTCCGCCGGTGAGCGTCGCTCTCCCGAGGTGTTTCTCAGCGGCGGTCTGCTGCACGCCGTAGTTCCCGTCGCATCCGGACGGGCGGGCAAGTCCGAGCTGAGCCACTCACGCCCATATCGCGCCAGGAGGTGACCTCTTCCTGTGCGATCCCCCAGCATCCTCTTCGACCGGCCCGACAGCAACGTCGACACCGATGTGCGGGAAGAGCCCTCCTCTTTCGCCGACTTGAATGTCGATCAGGTGCTGGAGTCGATGATCGCCAGCCGCGAAGAATATGATCTCAACCCCTTCTTCTACGCTCCGTTGCACGACGTCGCAGCCGTTCGCTATCGCCATGAAGTACTGCGCGACCTCGAGAAGAACGCAGTGTTCGAGTCTATACGGGCATTCACGCACAAAATCTGGGCAATGCGCGAGCATCTCGCGCGAGCAGAGAAGCTCCACTACACATACCAGAAGGAGAGCTGGTTTCTTGACGCCGTGGAGATATATTGCGACGCCGTCAGCTCTCTGGCCGAGGAGCTCACTCTTCTAGAGGTGACATCGCGTGGCTTCCAGGCGTTCCGCGAGTACCTCGCGGACTACACGGCATCCGACGGCTTCAAGTCGCTTGCGGCCGAAACGCACAAGCTAAAGGACGATCTCGCGAGGGTGAAGTATTGCGTACACATCAGGGGGAACCGGGTCAAGGTCAGCAAGTACGACGGGGAAGCCGACTACAGCGTAGACGTGGAGAAGACATTCGCGAAGTTCAAGCAGGGAGCCGTGAAGGACTACCGGGTCAAGCTCCCCGACTGGCCGGACATGAACCACGTTGAAGCTCGCCTACTGGATTTAGTTGCACGACTATATCCGGACGTCTTCCTGACGTTGGACAAGTACTGCGCTCGCCACCGCAATTACCTCGCTAAGACGATTGGCAATTTCGACCACGAGGTACAGTTCTATCTGGCGTATCTTGAGTACATCGAGCGGTTTAAGTCAGCGGGATTGCCGTTTTGCTACCCCCATGTGTCCGCTCGGTCCAAGGAGGTCTATGCCTATGAAGCATTCGATCTTGCCTTGGCCAACAAGCTCGTCCCCGAGCGCTCCGCCGTGGTGTGCAACGATTTCTTCCTGAAGGACCCGGAGCGCATCTTCGTGGTCACTGGTCCGAACCAGGGTGGCAAGACGACCTTCGCGCGGATGTTCGGCCAGCTGCATTACCTCGCCAGCCTCGGCTATCCGGTCCCGGGGAGGAAAGCGCGGCTGTTTCTGCCCGACCGGGTGTTCACCCACTTCGAGAAGGAGGAAGACCTCGCGACCCTCAGGGGGAAGCTCGAGGATGAGTTGGTAAGACTTCACGACATCCTGCAGCAGGCAACGAGCAACAGTATCCTCATCATGAACGAAAGCTTCACCTCGACGACGCTGAGGGATGCTCTGGTTCTCGGCACGGAGGTGATAAAGCAGATAATAAAGCTGGACTCGTTGTGCGTGTGCGTGACGTTCGTCGACGAGTTGGCTTCTCTCAGCGAGACCACCGTCAGCATTGTCAGCACGGTAGTCCCCGATACTCCCGCAGTGCGGACATACAAGATCGTCAGAAAGCCTGCCGACGGACTCGCCTACGCCGCCGCGATCGCCCAGAAGTGCGGCCTCACGTACGAGTCGCTGAGGAGGCGCATCGCGCCATGAAGGCTTTCCTCATGCATGGAGACGAGGATTTCGACCTCCAGCGGGGGCTACCACCGAACGAAGGAGCACTGACGCAGGACCTTGAGCTGAACACGCTGTTCAACGCCATGGCCCTCGGTGACAAGTTCCTGTTCGACGTGGGCAGGAGGGCTGTTCTGTCGACCCTGACGGACTCGGAGGCGATCGTCTATCGCCAGCACGTTCTTGCTGACTGTCTCGAGCAGTCGTCCATTGTGAGAGAGATTTACGAGATCGCCGTAGAGGCGATCCAAGGCGAGAAGAAGATCTGGGGCGTGTTCGTGAGTTCACCCGACACGACCCTCAACAGGTCCCTGCAGGTGCTGGAGTTGTTCGTAGGGTTCCTCAAGAGGCTGCGCAAGATCGCCGACGAACATACGGAGAAGTTCCGGTCGGAAGGATTCGTGCGCTTCTTCGCGATGCTTGCGAAGGAACTCGACGACGGGTACTTCGAGACCGTCGAAGACCATCTAAGAGAGCTCAGGTTCCGACGCGGCGTGCTGATCAGCGCCCAGCTCGGCAAGGGCAACAAAGGCATCCACTACGTACTGCGAAGACCTCGGGAGCAGAGCTGGATGGAGCGGATTTCTCCGAAGACCCGCTCCGGCTACAGCTTCCAAATCTCGGATCGTGACGAAAACGGTTTCCATGCTTTGTCGGAGCTGCGAGGGAAAGGGATCAACCTCGTTGCCAACGCGCTCGCTCAATCGGCCGACCACATTCTAAGCTTCTTCATCATGTTGCGGACGGAGCTGGGCTTCTATATCGGTTGCCTGAACTTGCACGGGCGGCTTGCGGAGAAGGGCGAGCCAACGTGCTTCCCCGTGCCCCTAGCTCGGGGCCAGGCCGCGCTTTCCGCTCAGGGACTCTACGACGTCTGTCTCACGCTGAACCTGGAAGAGCGAGTCGTTGGCAACGATGTGAACGCGGAGAACAAATGGCTTGGAATGATCACTGGCGCTAACCAGGGGGGGAAGTCGACGTTCCTGCGCGGCGTAGGCTTGGCGCAACTGACGATGCAATGTGGGATGTTCGTGGCGGCGGAATCCTTCAGCGCCAATGTCTGCGACGGCATCTTCACGCACTACAAGCGAGAAGAAGACGCCACCATGAAGAGCGGCAAACTCGATGAAGAGCTCAGCAGGATGAGCGACATCGCCGACAAGATAACTCCAAACTGCATGTTGCTGTGCAACGAGTCGTTCGCAGCGACAAACGAGAGAGAGGGCTCCGAAATCGCGCGGCAAGTCGTCCGTGCACTGATCGAAGCCGGCATTAAGGTCTTCTTCGTCACTCACCTTTTCGACCTCGCGCAAGGGTTCTACCTCCAAGAACTAGACACGGCTCTCTTCCTTCGCGCTGAAAGGCAGCCCGACGGTCGGCGCACGTTCCGGCTTGTCGAAGGCGAACCACTGCCGACCAGCTATGGCGAAGACTCCTATTGGCGCATCTTCGGCACCGCTCCCGATGCCGCACCGGCGGCAGTCGCAGACATGAGACCGTGACGGTCGACGTGGCTCCACCCAGCGAGACGGAACCTGGGCACGTGCTGCCGCCGGGCGGGTAGCTATCGCCACGTCTCGCTGCGGCTCGCCTTCTGGCGTTTGTGGGGTCAGAGAGCGTGTCTCCTTCGGGCGGGTCGTCGCGCCTAACGCCGATTTCCACGCAGCGAGTTGCCCCCAGTTTCAGGCGAGTTCGTAGCGGAGGGTGCGGCCTTGCCAACAGAGGACGGTGATGGTGGGCAGGTCGGCAGCGCGGAGGACGGGTGAGTGGGCGCGCCGGGGCTGCGATGGTGGTGACTTGGCCGTGGTTGAGGATCTGCCCGCTGATACCGAGGAAGTGTCGTTGCAGGGTGTCGGGGGTGCCGGTGGCCTGGCCTGGCAGAGGGCGGCGCAGTGCTGCGCAGCCGGCGCTGGCGAGGACGGATAGTGCGACGTCGAGGTCGACGTTGAGCGGCACTGCTGAGGATAGGGCGGGGCGTCGAGGTGGAAGCTGCGGATGGCCAGGTGCTGAGGATGGCGGCGCAGGTCGAGATCCTTGAGCGTCGGACTGTTGTACGGCTGCCCCGTCCGGCGTGCGGCTTCGAGACGGGCATGGTGGTACAGCGTGCTCGCACGCGCGAGCCGTGCGAGCGCCTGATCGGCCGCGAGCAGTGCCCGTCGCTCGTCTTCCTGCGCGGCCCGGCGGGCCGCCTCCGCGCGTTTCCAGATCGAGGCGGGCCTGCTGCCTGCGCAGCAGGCGCTGTTCCCGGAGCATGTCGTGGACCCGCATGCCAGCGCTGCCAGCGAGTGCACCTGCCAGGAGCAGGAGCACCGGCTCAGTCGTCTCGAACCTCCGAGGGCGGCCGAACCTGGACGACCTTGTCCGCCCTGCGAGTCGTGGCGGAGGCCTCGGGCTGGGGCCGATCAGGACAATCCCCAAAGGACCGCTGTGCCGTCCCCGCTCGCGGTGGCGAGCCAGCGGCCGTCGGGGCTGAAGGCGACCCCCAGGACGGCCCCGCCGTGGACAACCCTGGTGCGCTCCTGGCCGGTGGCGGCGTCCCAGATGCGAGCGGTGCGGTCGTCGCTGGCGGTGGTCAGCCGACGGCCGTCGGGGCTGAAGGCGACCGCGTTGACGTTTGCCGCATGCACGAGCACCCGTACCGCAGCGGGGCTGGCAGCGATCGCCTGCACGCCCGCCAGCGGCGGAATGGTCACGGAGGCCGTCGAGGTCCGGTCCTCGGCGGCAGCCGACCGCGCTCAGCGGCCCGGCCGGCGCAGTCCCAGTCGGCGCGGTGAGGAATCGATCGACGAGCCGGACGAGGCGGCCCGTGTCGTCGTCGAAGGCGACCGGGCCCGGACCCTCCAGGCCCTGCGGGGCGTCGGCGGCCAGGAACCGACCGACGACCGGCCGCCCCGGCAGGATCGTGCTCCCGGCGCTCGATGGCGCCAGGACGCTGACCGAGGCGCTGCGGCGACTGGACACCGCCGGTGTCGCCCCTGAGGACGTGGCGTTGCACAAGCCGACCCTCGACGAGGTGTTCCTCGCCCTCACCGGCCACCTCGCCAGCACCGTCAACCGGAACGGTCACGACACCCGTGGCGGCGCGGGTCGCGGCGACCACCACCATCGTGAAAGGGCAGACCGATGAGTGCCACCACAATCCCCACCCGACAAGGCTAGCTGGCACGCACCGCCAGCGACATCACGGTCATCACCCACCGCAACCTGCTCCGCACCCTGCGGCTGCCCGACGTGCCGGTGCTGTCGGCCAGCATGCCGGTGATCTTCATCCTGCTGTTCACCTACATGTTCGGCGGCGCCATCCAAGGCGCCCTCCCGCCGGCCGCCGCCGGCAGCTACGTCAACTGGCTCATCCCCGGCCTGCTCGCCCAGTTCGCACTGTTCGGCGGAGGAGCCACCGCGTCCGGCCTGGTCGAGGATCTCACCAAAGGGGTCATCGACCGCTTCCGCGCGCTGCCGATGGCCGGCTCGGCGGTGCTCGTCGGCCGGACCCTGTCGGACCTTGCCCGTTCGGCGGTGACCCTGACGCTCATGCTGGCCGTCGGCTTTGGGATCGGATTCCGCCCGCAGACCGGCTTCATGGGCCTGCTCGGCGCGCTGGCGGTCGGCCTGGCCTTCGGCTACGCGTGGTCGTGGGTGATGGCGCTGCTGGGGCTGGTGGTGCGCAACGCCGAGGCGGTCCAGGCGGCGGTGTTCATGGTGGTGTTCCCGCTGGCCTTCACCAGCTCGGTGTTCGTCCCGACCCCGACCATGCCGTCCTGGCTGCAGCCGTTTGCCGCCAACCAGCCCGTCACCGTGGCCACCAACGCCCTGCGGGGCCTGGTCCTCGGCCCCGGCGCCCTCCCGCCAGGGCGGACCGTCGCCGGGCAGGTCGTCCTGGCGCTGGTCTGGGCCGCCGCGATCACCGCGGTGTTCGCCCCCTGGCCGTCCGCAGCTACCGCCGCACCGTCAGCTAACCCGCATCATCCCAGCAGGTGAGAAGGATGCCCATGTCCACCCGCAGCCAGCCCGGACCGGTCCGCCATCCCGTCTTCGCCCGCTGCTATGCCCGGGTCGGCCACCTCCCGGACGCCCAGGCCGGCGTCGCCGAGCACCGGAGGCAGCTGCTCGCCGGCCTGACCGGCCGCATCGTCGAGGTCGGCGCCGGCAACGGCCTCAACTTCCCGCACTACCCGGCCACCGTCACCGAGGTCGTGGCCGTGGAGCCAGAACCCTACCTGCGCCGCCTGGCGCTGGCCGCGGCCAGGCAGGCGCCGGTGCCCATCCGGGTGGTGGACGGCACCGCCGAGGCGCTGCCCGCCCAACTGACGCGCAGATCGGCGTTCTCGTCATCGTCGTCGAAGGGCAGCGGCTCGGTCGCGCGGCCGAAGGTCTGGCAGAACCAGCCGTACTCGACGGCCGCCAGATGCTTCACGAGGCCCAGCAGGTTGGTGCCCGACGGCGTCATCGCCCGTCGCAGGTCGGCGTCGTCGAGGCCTTCGAGCTTCCACAGCACCGCATCGCGGTGCCGGTCGAGGCTGACGCGCAGGCTTTCCTTCTCATCGCCGGTGAACGGCACCCGTCGAGCCATGATCGTGCTCCTCCATTGAACGCGCCAGCGGCACCCGTCCTGGCCCAATACTCCCGAAGCTGTCCCCAGGGGCAAGGTATAGGGAGTATGGGCCATGAACTGTTGGCGGCTGGTGACACGGACCCGGGCGGGCACTGTTGCATCTGGGCGAAGGGCGTCGCCGACGAGTCGCTGAGTGGAGGAGGGCACACACCTGCGAAGGTCTTTCACGACCGGAGTGCCAAGAGCACGCCCCTTGACCAGCGGTGATGGTGGAGTGATGGGACGGTGATGGTGCCCCCGGCAGGGCACGTCCCAGACCTGCGGACCACGGTTCGGCTATCCGCGCAGGTCAGGCTATCGACCTCGGCCAGCGGGCAGGCAGAAGCTGGACTGACCCCAGCGCATCACCCTTGCAGGGTACAGACCATGGGGCGCGACCACCTGGCTGAGCCCGAAACAGATCAGATCCGGTCTCCCGGCGCGCCTGGCCGAGCATGGGTCGAGATCCCGACCTTCCAGACGAGGATCTCCGGCGGTTCCGTAGAGCACCCGTTCAGGGCCAGAGGGACAGGTGAGGGCACCCGCATGACAAACCAGGGGAGCGGCGGACATGGGCGGATCCCAACGTGCTTGCCCCCGTGACCCGCATGGCAGCGGCGTGCAGCAGGCCGAGATCTTCCCGGACCTGGCAGGGCAGGGCGACGCGCTTGCAGAACCACCCGACAGGTTTCCGACGAGCGGACGTTCTCACTGTCGATATCCCGCCTGCGTGGCGGCGTCGCCGATCGGGCTCAGGCGGATCGCGCCTGGGCCTGGGCGCGGCTGGACCTGCCGCATCGTGGCGATCTCGTGGCCGGCCTCGCAGCGCAACACCGCGTGCACCTGGGTCTCGCAGCCGGCGTGGACGGTGCGAAGCGGCGGGCCGCTGGGGTCCGCAAGGTAGCGGTCGCCCCAGTCGCGCACGGCGACCAGCACCGGGTACAGGTCGAAGCCCTTGTCGGTCAGGCGGTACTCATAGCGCCCCCGGGCGCCCGGTTCGCGGTAGGGCTCGCGCCGCAGGATGCCGTGGGTGACCAGGCTGGCGAGCCGGTTGGCGAGCACCTGACGCGGGATCCCGGTGCGCTCGCGCATGTCATCGAAGCGCCGCACCCCGGTGAAGATCTCGCGGAGGACGACCACGGTCCACTTCTCACCGAGGATCTCCATCGCTCGGCCGATGGTGCAGTTGTCGATCGACCAGTTCAGGGCTTCAGGACGCATAGCGCCATGCTAGATCTCGTTGACAGACTCAGCAAGGCCTGCCATGCTGCGTCTATGAGTGAGACTCAGACGACAATACGGAGCCGCACCTTCTCGTGGTCCGACCCGGCGCTCACCGCCGTGCACCTCGGCCGCCGCAGCGGGCTGGACCTGCTCCGGGCGATGGTCTCCGGCGAGCTGCCTGCCCCGCCCGTCATGGATCTGCTCGGCGTCGAACGGTTGGAGGTGGACGAGGGCCGGGCCGCGGTGGTCATGACCCCACAGGAGTTCCACTACAACCCGCTCGGCACGGTGCACGGCGGGGTCCTCGCGACGCTGCTGGACACGGCCGCGGGGTGTGCGGTCCACTCCACGCTGCCCGCCGGCGTCGGCTATACCTCGCTGGACCTGACGACCAGGTTCCTTCGCCCGGTGACGGTTGCCTCCGGCGCGTTGCGCTGCGAGGGGACGGTGCTGGCGCGGGGCCGGACCACGGCGCTGGCCGAGGCGCGACTCACCGATGTGAAGGGCCGCCTGGTCGCGCACGCCACCTCGTCCTGCCTTCTCTTCGAGACCGGCGCGGACTGATCCCATCGCCAGTCGACGAGCTGCGGTCAGCCCGCCAGCGCGTCTCCGGGGAAGCTGCGGCAGGGATGGACTTCGTAGGTGAACACGCCGGCCTGCATGCCCGGGTCGCCGTCCATGATCCGCCGGACCTTGTCGACCTCGGCGTCGAAGATGGCGATGCCACAACCTGCGAGTAGCGCCCACACGTCGGTCGGGCTGGTGGCATGCTGCCGGCGGCCTCCGGCCCGTTCGATGGTCTGGCCCACGAGCCCCGGCGCCATGGCATGCGGCTGTGCGTGTCGTGTCCCCCGGACGCTCCGGCGGGCTCGGAGGCCCCAACGCCGCGTGGAATACGACCCACCCTGTGGAACCCGCCCCTACCAAGCCAGGCTCTTCCTACTACCGCGGACGATCAGCGATCCCCGGGAGCACTGACGCGAGCTGCTCGGCGGCCTGCGTCAGAGTGCCGGTGAGCTGCATGAACGCGTTTGCGCACCCTACGGGCCCGATGTGGTCAGCGCGGCAGCGGGCCAGCAGCGCCTCCCGCAGTCGCTCGTCCGACAGCTCCACCGGGGCGACCTCGGCGGCGAGCCAGAAGACCAGCTTCTCCTCGTCGGCGCGGGCCGCCTCCCGGAACCCCAATGCCCGGCGGACCTGGGCGCGGTGGTACTCGATCGTACGGCCCGTCCACGAGTAGCAGGCGAACAGCGCCGGGTCGACCCCGACCTGGCCGGCGAGGTAGTCGACCGCCGCGCGCGGCACCTCGCCGGCATGGCGGGGGAAGCGGGCTTCCAGCTCGTAGAACTTCAGCAACAGGGCAAAGCCCAGCCGAGTCGGCCCGGACTTGTTGCCCACCAACTGCCAGTCGTCGCGGTCGCTGGCCGCATCGGTCGCCAGCGTCCAGGACTCGATCAGCTCCTCTGGAGCCCACCCCTGCAGCACCGGCGTTCCCTCCGCTCCCGCAACGCCGCCAAGGTTGCCGCAAGGTTCAAGACGCCCCACGCCACGCTGTGGCGCCTCCGTCCGACATGCGACCGCGCAGAAACCCTGACACACCAGAAGTCAAAGGCGAAACTTACCCGCGAGTCACTTTGCGGCTGGCCGGAGCTTCGGGAGTCCGGGGCCTACCTGGAGGACCACCCCGACCCGGTTCCTCAGGACGGCCGGGCTGTTCATCCCGATCTGGACGGCCTGGCGGGGTACACCCACCACGCCGACCGCTTCGACTCCGACGACGTCGTGTTCCGCCTGGCGATCTTCGCCGCCATGGTCGGGGTGGGCGCGCTCGCCACCCACGTCGAGGACGCCCGGCGGGCGAGGTCACCGGGTTCGCGCTCGCCTACATCCTCGTGCGGCTGATCCTGGTCGCGCTGTGCCTGCGCGCCTGGCGCCCGGCGCCCCTGCCCGCGAGCTGATCCGCGACCACGTGCGCGGGTTCTCCGCCAGCATCGCGCTGTGGGGCGCTGTCGCTGGCGTTGCTGCCGCTCACCGTGCGCTACGGGCTTTGGGTCTCGGGCTGCTGATCGACGAGCCGACCCCGATCCTGTCGGGCGCGATCGTCCGGGCCGGGGCGTTCATGCATGCCTCGCACGTCCTCGAGCGCTATGGCCTGGGGTCCGACGAGTAGGCGAAGGCGGTAGCGTTCAATCTTGTTCGCCCACTCATGGGAGCCCTACCCTGGCCGCTGAGGTCGTCGGGTGGGAGGCGGGATGCGGGTCGAGGTCGGTGGCCAGCCGCCCGGGCGGGGCACCGGCGCCGTCTGCCTCGGCGTCGACATCGGAGGTACCAAGACCCGGGTCGGCCTGGTCGCAGCCGATCACCGGGTGCTCGACGTGCGCGAGGCGCCCACGCCCGCGCGGGACGGCGCCCGCGCCGTGCTGGAGGTCGCGGCCGGGCTCGCCGGGGAGCTGCGCAGCCGGCCCGGCCAGGTCGCCGCCTGCGGTGTCGGCACCGCGGGCGTGGTCGACGCGGCCAGTGGCACGGTCGTCGCGGCCACCGCCGCGCTGCGTGGCTGGGCCGGGACGCCGGTGGCCCGGGAGCTCGCCGCCCGGCTCGGCCTGCCCACCTATGTCGACAACGACGTGAACGCGTTCGCGCTCGGTGAGGCGGCCGCCGGGGCGGCCGCGGGAGGGGCCCACCTGCTGGCTGTCACGGTCGGCACCGGCATCGGCGGCGCGTTCCTGCTCGACGGCCGGGTGTGGCGGGGAGCCCGCCACCACGCCGGCGAGATCGGCCACCTGCCCCTGCCGGGCCTGGGCGACCGTCTTTGCCCCTGCGGGGCGAGCGGCCACCTCGAGAGCGTCGCGGCCGGCCCCGCGATGGCCGCCCGCTACCGCGCGCTGGTCGGAGTGGGCTCGCCCGGTCCACGTGCGGGCGCCTCGCCCGACGTGGGCCAGGCCCGGGGCTCGCGTGGCGAGGCGACCGCCCCGGCGGGCGCCAGCGGGCAGGCGCTGGCGTTCGTGGACGTGGCGGCGCGGGCGGAGCGCGGGGACGCGCTCGCTGCCGAGGTGATCGACGAGGGCGGCGGAGTCCTCGGGCTGGTCCTGGCCGGGCTCGTCAACGCCCTGGACGTCGAGTCGGTCGTGGCCGGCGGCGGGGTCGCGCAGCCGGGAGGCCGGTACTGGGCCGCGGCCGAGCGGCGCTACCACCGCCACCTGCTGCCGGCCGTGGCCGGCGTCCCCCTGCTGCCGGCCCGGCTCGGCCGGGACGCAGTGCTGGTCGGCGCGGCCGAGCTGGCCCGCCGGGCCACCACCGAGCCGGCGCCGTGAGCGCCCGCAACGGAGAGTGATCCGATGAGCGAAGGGTGGCCCGGCGGTCTGCTGCGGCGGCTCCGGGGTGGGCTCGTGGTGTCCTGCCAGGCCCCGCCCGGGGACCCGCTCCACGGGCCGGCGTTCATGGCCGCGATGGCCCGCGCGGCCGTGCTCGGCGGCGCGGTCGGGATCCGCGCCAACGGCCTCGCCGACGTCCGGGCCGTCCGCCAGGCCGTGGACGTGCCGGTCGTGGGGCTTTGGAAGGACGGCGACGAAGGGGTGTACATCACGCCCACCCTGCGGCACGCGCGCGCGGTCGCCAGCGCGGGCGCGCAGATCGTCGCCGTCGACGCGACCGACCGCCCCCGCCCCGACGGGTCCACCGTGGCCGAGATGGTCCAGGCCCTCCGGCGCGACGGCCGCTGCCTGGTCATGGCCGACGTGGCAACCCTCGACGAGGGTGTCGCGGCCGCCGAGGCAGGCGCCCACCTGGTCGCGACCACCCTGTCCGGGTACACCTCGTCCAGCCTGCGACGCCCCGGCCCCGATCTGGAGCTCGTCGCGGCGCTGGCCGCGCGCGCCGGTGTCCCGGTCGTGGCCGAGGGGCGGATCGCCGTGCCCGAGCAGGCCCGCGCCGCCCAGGACGCGGGCGCCTGGGCGGTCGTGGTCGGCGGCGCGATCACCCGCCCGGAGCAGATCACCGCCCGGTTCGTGGCCGCGTTGCGGCCCGGAGCGGGTCCGGCACCCGTACCCTGACCGGCCTCAGGTGCGAGCGGACCGCCACGGCCCCAGCGTGGGCGCCGGGCATCGGCGTCTGTGGGGGCGCCGGGCGCCGCCCCCACAGACGCCCGGCGCCCCCACCCCGCGGGTCAGGCCCGGCCGTGGGCCTGGCGGCCGCGCCGCGACAGCGCGTCGACAGTGGCAGCCAGCAGCAGCACCGCCCCAGTGACCATGAACTTCTTGTCCGAGGTGACCCCGAGCAGGTCCATGCCGTTGGAGATCGACCCGATCACCAGTGCCCCGAGCAGCGCCGAATAGGCCGACCCGCGCCCGCCGAACAGGCTGGTGCCGCCGATCACGGCCGCAGCGACGACGTTGAGGAGCAGGTCGCTGGCGCCCGACGACTGGTTGACCGCGAACAGGCGGGAGGCGGCCAGGATGCCGCCGGCCGCCGCCAGCGTGGAGGCCAGCACGAACACCACCAGGCGGACGTTGTTGACCTTGATGCCGGCCCGGTGGGCGGCCTCGGCGTTGCCGCCCACGGCCAGGATGTGGCGGCCGAAGCGGGTCCGCTTGATGAGCTGGTCGAACACGACCACCACGCCGATGAAGATCATGGCGGCCAGCGGGAGCCCGCGGTCGGCGGCCAGCACCGCGGCGGTGGCGAGCAGGGCCGCCCCGATGACGACGATGCGGGTCACGATCGCGCGCGTCGGCGGTACCGGCAGCCCGGCCGCCGCACGGGTGCGCCGCTCCCAGAGCTTCGCCCCGGCGTAGGCGGCGATCGCGACGATGGCCAGCAGCCATGCGTCCAGCGGGATGAAGAACGTGTTGGCCAGCCCGGTGATGGTCTTGTCGGTGAGGTTGACGGTGCCGGTCTCGCCGAGCACGAACAGCAGCGCGCCCTGCCAGGCGAGCAGGCCGGCAAGGGTGACCACGAACGCCGGGATGCGGAAGCGGGTGACCCAGAACCCTTGCAGCAGGCCGATGGCGGCGCCCGTGCCCAGCCCGGCGAGGATGGCCAGCGGCCCGGACACGCCCTGCTTGACGTTGAGGACGGCCATGACCGCGGCGGCCAGGCCGCTGACCGCCCCGACCGACAGGTCGATCTCGCCGAGCAGCAGCACCAGCACCATGCCGACCGCCATGGTGCCCAACGCGGCGATCTGCAGGACCAGGTTGGTGAGGTTGCCGGGGGTCAGGAAGTTGGGGTTGGCGATCTGGAAGATCGCCCAGATGATCGCGATGCCGACGATCACCGGGAGGTTGCCGAGCTCCCCCTGGGCCACGCGGCGGCGAAGCCCGGCCCAGGCGCCGGCCAGGCCGGGCTGGTCGGAGAGGAGCCTCGGGTCGAGGTCGCTGACGGTCATTCCTCGCTCACCTCCACGGGCGCCTTCTCGTCGCCGGCCTTGGCCCCGGTGATGGCCGACACGACCTCGTCGGAGCTGGTCTCCCTGGCGTCGAAGGCGGCCACGTGCTTGCCCAGGCGCAGCACCTCGATGCGGTCGGCGACCTGGAACACGTCGGCCAGGTTGTGGCTGATCACCACCACCGCCAGGCCCTGGTCGCGCAGCCGGCGGATGAGGTTGAGCACCTGGGCGGTCTGGGCGACCCCGAGCGCGGCGGTCGGCTCGTCGAGCACGACCATCCGGGGCTTGCCCAGCATCGACCGGGCGATCGCGACCCCCTGGCGCTGCCCGCCCGACAGCGAGGCGACCTGGGTGCGCACGCTCGGGATGCGCACGGCCAGGCGCTTGAGCACCGACGAGGCCTCGCGCTCCATCGCGGTCTCGTTCAGCAGCCGCGAGCCGCCCGTCTCCTCCCGGCCCAGGTAGAGGTTGGCGACCACGTCCAGGTTGTCGCAGAGCGCGAGGTCCTGGTAGACGGTGGCGATCCCCAGCGCGGTGGCCGACTGGGGCCCGGTGACGTGGACCGGCTTGCCGTCGAACAGGTACTCGCCCTCGTCGTAGGTGTTGATGCCCGAGATGGTCTTGATCAGGGTCGACTTGCCGGCCCCGTTGTCACCGACCAGCGCGGTGACCTGGCCGGTGTGGGCTGCGAAGTCGACGGCGCTGAGCGCCTGCACCGCGCCGAAGCGCTTGCTCACACCGCGCAGCTCGAGAAGTGGCGTGTTCGTGGCCACCCGCGCCTCCTTCGGGATGGGTGGACGAGAGGGCCGGTGGGCGGCGGGCCGGCGGCCCGCCGCCCACCGGGTGTCAGGAGCTGATCCCGGCGGTCTGGCAGGCCGAGGCGGCTGGGCCGGCGCAGATGTCGGCCGCCTTCAGGAAGCCGTCGCTGATCATCTTGCCGATCGTCTCCTTGGCGGTGTCCTTGGTCACCGCGATCGGGGTGAGGATGATGGACGGGACGTCCTTCTGGCCGTTGGGGGTCTTGTCCTTGACCAGGCTCGCGTCGGGGGTCTTGCCGTTCACGATGTCGACCGCGAGCTGGGCGGCGCCCTCGGCCTCCGGCTTGATCGCCTTGTAGACGGTCATGTACTGCTCGCCGGTGAGGATCCGCTGGACGGCGGCCAGCTCGGCGTCCTGGCCGGTGACAGGCCGGCTGGAGGGACTGATGCCCTGGCCCTTCAGGGCCGCGATGGCCCCGCCCGCGGTGCCGTCGTTGGCCGCGTAGACGCCCACGAAGTTGTTCTTGCCGACCGCGGTGATCGCCTGCTCCATCTCGTCCTGGGCCTTGTTCGGGCTCCAGTCCGGGGTGTCGTACTCCTTGGCGACCTTGAACCCGCTCGAGTCGATCACCGAGTGGGCGCCCTTCTTGAACAGCGAGGCGTTGTTGTCGGTGGGCGCACCGTTGATCATCACGATCTGGCCCGACTTGCCGTCCTTCTTGAGCTTGTCGACCAGCGCCTGCCCTTGCAGCTTGCCGACCTGAACGTTGTCGAACGAGACGTAGTAGTCGATGTCGGCGTTGTTGATGAGGCGGTCGTAGCTGATCACCGGGACGCTCTTGGCCTTGGCCTTGCTCACGATCGAGGCCGCCGAGGCCGAGTCGACCGGGTCGAGGACCATCACCTTGGCGCCGTTGGTGAGGGCGGCGTCGGCCTGGTTCTGCTGCTTGGACGCGTCCTGGGCGGCGTTGGAGTAGATGACCTGGCAGTCGGCGCACACCGCCTTGACCTTGGCCTCGAACAGCGGCCGGTCCTGCGCCTCGTACCTGGTGGTCTTCGTCTCGGGTAGCAGCAGGGCGATCTTCTTGGCCCCGCCCGATGGCGTGCCCCCGCCCGACGACGACTTCGTGGTCGCGCAGGCGGCCGCCACCAGCGCGATGAGCGCGCTGAGGGCGACGACCCGTACGGTCCGGCCGATCCGCTTGTCCAGCAACCTTCCCACCTTCTTCCTCGTTCTGGCCCGCCGCGCCGGTCGCGCCCGGCGCAGGGCCTGCTGACGCCTGCCGAACCCTGCTGCCGCCATCACCTCCCGGTCGGCCACCTGGCCGCGGCGCGGCCGGAGGACGGATGAGACGAAACGATCCGACTCGCGCACCACAAGCGCAACCGCTGCGAGCATCTCGGCCCGGTCGACCCCGAGGCCGCCCACCGTCAGGCGCCTCGCCTCGTCGGGATGCCGGTTCGGCGATCTGGCAGTTGCTGCGCCTCGCCGGTACGGCCGACGAACCCCGGACTCCACACCCGCGCGCCCATGCCGTCAGTATGCCCCGGCACGACAACGTACGACCCCTTTTGCGCGGCGGGCCCGGGGCGCCGCGTGGGACTCGGACGCCGAGGCGCCGAGTGGCCGGAGGGTGGAGCCGTCAGCGGTGCCGCGGGGGCTCCGGGAGCGCCTCGCCGTGGCCGGCCGTCCCGTCGAGCTCGCGCAGGCGGGTGCGGATCGTGTCCCCGGCCCGGGTGAAGGCGCGCCGCCGGGCCCAGGCGAAGTACTCGCTGGAACGCAGCCGGCCTGTGCTCCACGCCCGCGCCTCCTCGGGCATCACGCGGCCCCGAACCATCGCGCCTCCCTCCGGTCGGACGTCACCCTTACCTTGCCAGCTCCACCGGCTACCTTGCCAGCTCCACCGGCCCCTCGACAAGCCCGGCGCCCAGGAGCTGGGCCATGGCCCGGACCACGTTCAGGTCGGTCTCGTCGAACGCGTGGGGCAGCGGCGCATCGACCGAGAGCATGCCGAAGCTCTGCTCGCCGCAGAACACCGCGACGCTGATGAACGACCGGTACTTGCTGGTCGGCTTGGGCTGGACCCCGGGCGGGAGCGCCTCGGCGTGGACGTCCTCGACGAACAGGAAGTCGTGGAAGCGGACGAGCAGGAGGGCCTCCTGGCCCGACCGGTCGTCGGGACGGTCGGTGAACACCCGGCTCGGCCGGTCCGAGCGGCCGGTCCAAGCCTGCGGGCGCATCACCCCGCCGTCCAGCTCGAAGAATGTCGCCCGGGTCCGGTCGCCGTTGCACAGGTTGGCGGCGGCCTCGACGATGAGCTGCTTGAGCTGGCCTTGCAGCGAGCTGCGCTCCGGCCTGGTACGGGCCTGGTGGACCCGGCCCACCACCTCGGCGATCGGCGCGGTCACGTCCCCGACGATGAGCCGCAGCCGCGCGTCAGTGTCGATCGCCAGCGCTTCGGCCGACCTGGCAGCCGCCTCCTGGCGGATCTCCCGCCGCGACTTGATCCACAGGGGGATGCCGACCGCGACCCCACCGGCCACGACCAGGCTCCACTCCGAGGGCGAGCGCGGCGGCCCGTCCTTCAGGGTCGTCGCGGCGTAGCCGAGGGCCACGGCCAGCGCCTCGGCGAGCAGGTAGCCGCGGAGCCGGCTGCGCGCCTGCCCCTCCGGAAGGCCGGGCAGGGGCTCGCCCGTCCCAGGCCGCACCGGCTCGCCCCGGAGCGCGCCCCCGTCGGCGCTGGGAACCGGGTTGGTGACCCTCTCTGGCAGCGGCACTGTCCACCAATCGTGTCGTCGTGGGCTTCTGGTGGTCGCCGGCTTCTGGTGGCCGCCGGCTTCTGGTCGCCGCCGGCTTCTGGTCGCCGCCGGCTTCTGGTCGCCGCCGGCTTCTGGTCGCCGTGAGCTTCTGTTGGTGTGCTTCTCGCCGCAGTATCCCAAATGCCGCGAGGGAAGCGGGCGCGCCGGCGGTCCTTGACCGTGGCGGGTCGTCGGCGGTAGCAAGAGCCGTCGCCGTCGGCGGGGTCGTCCCCCGAGCAGAAAGGCCGCCCAGGTGCCCGTCAAGCGCCCCTTCGTCTACGTCACCCGCCGGCTGCCCGGCGACGCCCTCGAGCGGCTCGCCGCCGCCGCCGACGTCGGCGTCTGGCCCGAGCGGCTCCCGCCGCCGCCCGAGGCGGTCGCCGAGCACGCCGCCGAGGCCGACGCGCTGGTCACGATGCTCACCGAACGGGTCGACCGCGCGCTCCTGGATGCCTGCCCCCGCCTGCGCGTGGTCGCCAACGTGGCCGTCGGCTACGACAACCTCGATGTCGACGAGCTGACCAGGCGCCGCATCCCGGCCGGCAACACGCCCGGGGTGCTCACCGAGACCACCGCCGACCTGGCCTTCGCCCTCATCCTGGCCGCGACGCGGCGCCTGGTCGAGGCCGAGCGGTCCATCCGCAAGGGCGAGTGGGTCACCTGGGACCCGGAGTTCATGCTCGGTCACGACCTGGCCGGCGCGACCCTGGGCATCGTCGGCTTCGGCAAGATCGGCGCGGCCGTCGCCCGGCGGGCGCAGGGGTTCGACATGCGCGTCCTTGCCTGGACGCGCCATCCCAAGGACGCGGCCAGGGTCGAGTGGGTCGGGTTCGAGGACCTGCTCCGCCGCTCGGACGTGGTGAGCGTGCACTGCGCCCTCACCCCGGAGACCCGCGCGCTCATCGACGAGCGCGCCCTCGAGCTGATGAAGCCCACCGCGGTGCTGGTCAACACCGCCCGCGGGCCCATCGTCGACCAGGCCGCGCTCGCCGGCGCCCTGCGCCGCAACCGCATCTTCGCCGCTGGCCTCGACGTCACCGAGGAGGAGCCGATCCCGCTGGACGACCCCCTGCTTTCGCTCGACAACTGCGTCGTCCTGCCCCACATCGGCTCCGCGACCGTGGCCACCCGGGCCAAGATGGCCGGGCTGGCCGCTGACAACGCCCTCGCCGCCCTCCGCGGCGACCGCCTGCCGCACTGTGTCAACCCCGAGGTCTATGACGCAGCCGGCTAAGCAGCAGGTCACTAGTAGAAGGTCTGCAAGGCTATCAAACTGGTCAGAACAGTGGCGCCATCAGCGGTGACGCAGCGCAAGCGGAACAAGCTGGGTAGATCTCCTTGGCGGCTTCGATGAACTCCTGCGGGACGGTGTCGGCGGTCCACAGGGCGGCGTCGAGTGCTGCGCGGCAGGTGCGCATCTGCCTGGCACGTCAATACTCTGGGCTGCGAACGAGCTTGACGAGTGGTGGCGCCTCCGGCTCGTCCTGCGGTGCGACGACCCAGCCCCGTTCCTCTGCCTCCGGCGACCGGTCGAGCAGGTGACCAAGCACCTCTCGCGCGCTCCGCTGTCCCGGCGACGTCCGCGCCGCGATCACGCCGGTGACGTTGGCTGCGGCATAGGATGTCCCGCTCCATTTCGCCGCTCCGTCGAAGCGGAGATCCTGTCCGTCCAGGAAATTCTCTTGAATGCCTTCAACGGGACCACGCAGGTACGTGCTCACGAGCTTCTTTCCAGGCGCGAGCAGTTTGACCCACGGAACGTCCGGACTGAACTTGGCTCGTACCGGCTTCTCGAACTCCTTGGAGGCACCGACAGCCACGACACCGTCGAAGGCTGCTGGCCATAGCGGCGCCTTGGGATCGTGCTCGCTCTTGCCCTCGCGCTCATCCTCCCGAAGCTTCTCCTGCTCCTCCTTCACCCTCCCGTGATTGCCAGCCGCCGCCACGACGATGACCCTGGGCCCAAGCCGGTCGAGCGCCCGTTGCAGCACAAGCGGCGCCTGACCGTCATCAGTGAAGCAGCCGAACGACAAGTTGAGGATGTCAACGTCGAACCGCGCGAACTGGACCATCGCCGTCGCGACAGCCCAGGTGTCGGCGGTTCCGGTCTTGCTGTCGAGGACTCCCTTCACGACGAGCTCGGCACTCGGCGCTTGTCGCCGAACAAGACCGGCAACGAACGTCGCATGCCCCGCCCGCCAACTCCGCGGCGTCCCCGACTCACGAGCCACGACGGCCTTGCCGTCGATCCCGAAGCACGCGCCCCGCAGGAACTCATGTTCGACGAGCGGGGTGTCCAGGAGGCCGACCCTTGCAAAGTGCGAGTCCGGCCCTGCCCGACGCGCCCAGGAGGCCGGGAGCGCTGCGGGACCGGGGGGCCCGTCCCCTCCATGGCCGATGACGTACTCGCCGCCAGCCTGCTGGACGACGAACTGCTGGCCGGGCACTCCCTCGACGACCCGGTTCTTGCCCATGGTGGGCCACCAGCCGGCGTACTCCCTTCCGAACGATTCCCGCAGGCCTCGTAGCAGGAAGTCCAGGTCCGCGGCGTGGTCACCACGCGACTTCCGGACCAGTTCTGCGCTGTAGTAGGAGCATCCGAGCTTCTCCTCGTGCTCCCGCAGCAGCGCCTCGATCCCCGTGATGTCGCCCAGCTTGAGCCGCGCCAAGCCGAGTTCGTGGCTCTGGTCCTCAGGTCCGGGATCTCCCTGGGCCAACCCGAAGCCACGGAGTCTCATCAGTATGTGCGGGAGGTAGCGGAGCTCGACGACCAACTCGTTCTGGGCATACTTCTCTATCCGCCCGGCTTTGTACGGGTGCTCCGCCATCCTGCTCGCCTTCCTTTCGGGGGTAGGTGCAGCGACTCGGGGTAGGTGCAGCGACCGTCCCGAGGTGGTCACTTGGCTCCTGGACTGGAGGAGACAGCCTGGCCAGGATTGATACAACACCGTAGAAGCCGGTTGAAGCGTACGGCAGTTTCGCGCCACTCTAGTCATCGCTCATGAACAGCACCATCAGGGAACAGGCCCGCGAGGCGCTCCGGCTCGCTCAAGGCAGTCCGGCCCGGTCGTCCAAGCTCGCATCCGCAGTCGTGCTCCAGGCGCGCAAGGAACACGACCACGTGGCGGGCGCGGTCGCCGAGCGGGCGCTGGGGCTGGCTGCCGAGCACCTCGAGGATCAGGATGTCGCACTGCGGCATCTGCGGGCCGCGGTCGCGCTTGGCCGCAGAGCCGGGTCGGCCCAGCTAGCGGCCGAGGCGCAGATGACGCTCGCCTTCCTCTTGAGCGTCCGCGGGCAGTCCGGGCGGGCGTTGGGAGAGATCGATGCAGCGGTGTCGGCCCTGCGTGGAATCGAGCGAGTGCGAGCCCGGGCGCAGCGGGCCGCGATCCTGCACCAGCTTGGCCGGCTTCCCGAAGCGTTCTCGGAGTACCGCAAGACCCTCCGCCTGCTGCAGGACGCTGGAGACCTCGAATGGGTGCAGCGGGTGTTGTCCAACCGGGCGGTCCTGCACACGTTCCAGCAGGAGTTTGCCGCTGCCGAGCAGGACTTGCAGCAGGCCGAGCGGGTGTGTGCGCGGGCCGGCCTCAGGCTGTCGATGGCGTATGTGCTGGAGAACTTCGGCTTCCTCAACGCGCAGCGCGGCGACGTGGTGGCCGCCTTGAAGTACATGGGCCTTGCCGAACGACACTACCGGATGCACAGGAATCCGCTGGGCTCGCTCCTCGTCGACCGCAGCGAACTCTTGCTGTCGGTCCGACTCGTGTCGGAGGCCCGAGAAGTAGCAGAGCAGGCGGTGAGCGAGCTCGAGGCGGTCCGCGAGCGGATCAGGCTGCCCGAGGCCCGGCTGGTGCTTGCCAGGGCGGCGGGACTCGACGGAGATCCCGACCGCGCCCTGCAAGAGGCACGCCGCGCAGTGCGGGAGTTCGCGCGGCACAACCGCCGCAGGTGGGTGGCGCTCGCACGCTTCGCGGCGCTGACAGCCTCCCTGGCGACCGACCGCCTCCCACAGCCCAGCGCTCGACAGGCGGAACGTCTTGCAGATGAGCTCGCCGCTGCTCGTTGGCATGCGGCTGCTCTGGATGCGCGGCTGCTCGCAGGCCGGCTCAGGCTCGACCGCGGTCAGACACGGCAGGGCTGCTTGCAGCTTCAGCAGGCGAGCCTGCACCGCGAGCGGGGGCCAGCCTCGCTACGGGCACGCGCCTGGTACGGAGAGGCGCTGCTACGGCTGACCAGTGGGAACCGTCGTGGCGCGCTTCGCGCGGTCACCGCCGGGCTGCAGATCCTCGACGAGTACCAGGCCACCCTCGGAGCGACGGACTTGCGGGCCCGCGCCTCCGGGCACCGGTCTGAGCTCGTCGAACTCGGACTGCGGGTTGCCTTGCAGGACGGCAGCCCCGATCGGGTGCTGCTGTGGGCGGAACGCGGCCGTGCGCGCCATCTCCTGCTCCGGCCCGTCCGCCCGCCGGACGATCCGGTCCTCGCCCACGACCTGTCCGAGCTGCGGGCGACGATCGCCCACATCGAGCAGCGCCGTCGGGAAGGTCGCAGTGTCGCCAAGCTCGTCCACCGTCAAGTTGCTCTCGAACGTGAGATCCGCGACCACTGTCGTCACCAACGCGGCGACGCGAGCTGGCACGCGGTGACTGCGCGGTCGTTGAAGCAGGATTTGGGCGAAGGGCTTGGTGTGACGGCCTTGGTCGAGTTCGTGCAGCTGGACCAGGCACTCCATGCCGTCACCGTGGTGGACGGAAGCGCACGCCTCTCGCAGCTTGGATCGATGACGCAGGTGCAAGACCTGGTCGACCGCCTGCCGTTCGCGCTACGACGCCTCACCCGTCACCATGCCGCCGCGGCGAGCCGCTCCGCCGCCGCGGTTGTGCTGCGGCACGCGGCAGCGCGGCTTGACGACATGCTTCTCCGACCGCTCGCTGACCAGATCGGTGACCGCCCGGTGTTGGTGGTCCCGACTGGACCGCTGCAATCCTTGCCCTGGTCGATCCTGCCGTCGCTCTTCGGACGGCCGGTCAGCGTGTCGCCCTCGGCAGGGTTGTGGCGCATGGCCAGCCGACGTCCACCTGCATCCGGCGGCCACGTCATCGCCGCCGACGAGAGACTGCCAGGCGCCCGGGTCGAGGCGGAGAAGGTCGCCGCGATCTACCAGACGAAGGCCATGCTCGACCCGCTGCCAACCGTCGCGACGCTGACCGATGCGTTGAAGCAGGCGAGCCTGGTCCACCTCGCGGTGCACGGACGTCTGCGCGCCGACAACCCGCTGTTCTCCTCGATCGACCTCGGCGACGGCCCGCTGACCGCGTACGATCTGGAGTCCCTGGAACAGACGCCCCACACGGTCGTCCTGGCGGCCTGCGAGAGCGGCCGGGCGGTCGTCCTGGCGGGAGACGAGTTGCTCGGGCTTGGCGCAACCTTCCTGTCCCGTGGCACTCGGCAGCTGATCGCCTCCGTCGTCACGATTCCAGATGTCGAGACGGCTCCACTCATGATCGAGCTTCACCGCCTTCTCGCGGCTGGGACTCCGGCTGCAGCAGCGCTGGCTCGTGCCCAACAGCAGGTTCCCCAAGATCACTGGACGGCGGTGGCCGCAGCAGCGGGATTCGTGTGCATCGGGGACGGGTTCGGAGGGGCGCTGGTGCATTCGCGATGATCGCCCTGGAGCCGCTTAGGGCCCTCCGCTCGACAACTTGTACAAGCTCGGCCCTCTGGCCTGGGCAGGCTCCTTCTGGAATGCCAATGTTGCTGAGCGGCGAGCCCTTAGTAGCTGACCGTGCCCGCCAGGGACGTCCAGGTGAGCGACGACGGCCGCCAGGCGGCGCCGTCCCAGGCCTTGTGGAGCACGGCCCGGTCGGTGCCGACCGCCACCACGTCCAGCCGGTTCGGGCCCCGTGCGGCAGCCGCCGGGCTGGCCAGGACGTTGCCGCCCAGCCGCTCCCAGGTGCCGGCGGGCGCCCACCCGGTGGTCGCGCTCAACGCCTTGTGGTAGAGGTTCTTGTTGGTGCCGACCACGAACACGTCCAGCCGGCCCGGGCCCCACGACACCGCCACCGGGGCGCCCTCGACCAGGCTCGGGAGCCGCTCCCAGCCGAGCTGCGAGGGCAGCCAGGCGCCCGCGTCCCAGGCCTTGTGGTACACGGCCCGGTCGGTGCCGACCGCGAACACGTCGAGGCGGTCCGGGCCCCAGGACACGGCCGCCAGCCCGCCTTCCATGGTGCCGCCGATCGGCTCCCAGGCCGGCCGCCAGCCGGTGGGGCCCCAGGCCAGGTGCCGCACCTGCCTGTCCGGTCCCAGCGCGACCAGGTCGAGGCGGTCCGGCGCCCAAGAGGCCGCGGCGGGCACGCCCACGACCCTGCCGCCGAGCCGCTCCCAGGCCGGGGACGGCTGCCAGGCCGTGCCGTCCCACGCCTTGTGGTACAGGGCCCGGTCGGGCCCGACGGCGAACAGGTCGACCAGGCCCATGCCGCGGGACACGGCCACCGGCGCGCTCTCCACCGGGTCGCCGAGCCGCACCCACCCGGCCTGGGACGGCTTCCAGCCGCCCGCGTCCCATGACTTGTGGTAGATCGCGTGGGTGGTCCCGACCGTGAAGACCTCCAGACGCCCGGGGCTGGGGGAGAGGACCGCAGCCGGTCCCTCCGGCACGATCCCGCCCAGCCGCGTCCAGCCTCCGCTCTGCGAGGGGTGCCAGGCCCCGCCGTAAAGGGCCTTCTGGTACAGGGCCAGGTCGGTGCCGATCACGAACACGTCGAACCGGCCCGGGTTGGGGGAGGTGGCGGCCGCGCCCGGGGTCGAGGTGGCCTGGGCGACGAGCTGGCGGAGGTTCGGGCGGGCCCCGATGCGCTGCCCAGCCGGAGCGCCGGGGCCGTCCTGCTGGGGCGTGCCCGTGCCGCGCAGCAGCCGGCGGGCCTGGAACGGCGTGCGCGGCGGCCTCCCGACCGCCCGCATGGCGCCCTGCAGGCTCCCGACCGACCCGACCACGATGGGGGAGGCGCTCGAGGTGCCCCCGAACGAGTCGGTGTACCAGACGTCCTCGCTCTGGCCGCCCTGGAGGTCGCCGTAGCCGGTGGTGGTGACCTCCCGGCCCCAGCCCTGGGCGTCGACGGCCGCCCCGTGGTTGGAGAAGTCCAGGCGCGAGCGGTCCGGGCCCCAGTCGGCGCCGTGGGTGCCCGGCGGTGGGGCGCCGGCGCCGACCAGGACCGCGCCGCTGTCGCGGGCGCGGCGCCGGAACGGGTTGGCCCAGCCGGCCGGGAAGCCCGCGTCGGGTGTGTCGTACAGCGGGTCGTCGAGGTCCTCGGCGCCGTTGCCGGCTGCCTCGACCACGACGACGCCTCGCCGGATCGCGTACCGGATCGCGTCGTAGTCGTCCGGCCACCACTCGACCGCGATGTAGCCGAGCTGGTCGTCGCGGGTCTGGTAGCCGAAGCGGGGGCCGGGGCGGTGCAGCTCCACCAGCAGCAGGTCGCCAGGGCGGAGCGCGTTGGCCGCCAGGTGGATCGCGCCCGAGGAGCCCAGGGCGGCGATGGAGACCGCGCGCGCGACCGCCTGCGGGCAGATGCCGGTCACCCCCCGGGTGTTCCGGTCGCCGCTGAACTGCCCGAGGACGGCGGTGCCGTGGTTGCGCCATGCCAGGTCGGGGATCTGCGGGCCGGCGACCACGCCGCCCTGGTTCTGCAGCAGGTCCTCGTGGGTGAACCGCCAGGCGCCCTCCACGTCGATCACCGCGACGCCGGCCCCCTCGCCCCCGGCCCGGGTCCAGGCCCAGCGCGCCTCGATCCCGCCTGGCGCAGCGTTGAGGTACCCCTGCCTGGCCTCGAAGCTCGGCGTGGCCACGGGGGGCTCGTCGGCCAGCGCGGCCATGGCGTTGAGACGCAGGGGGAGCGCGGTCGGGGGCTTGACGTAGGCGCCCTGCACGGGCTCCTGCTCGCGCAGGCGCGCGGCCAGGGCGGCAAGGTCCTGGCTCTCGGCCGCCTCCACCCGGTAGTAGACCGACAGGTCGGGTGGGGCCGGGAGCTCCTCGCCGCCGGCCTCCTCCGTGCCGGTCTGCTCCGCGCCGGCCCGCTCGCCGCCGGCCTCCCCAGCGGCGGCCTTCCCCGTGCCCGCCTCCTCGCCGCCGGTCCCGTCGCCGGCCGGGGCCGGACCGGCCGCAGCGAGGGCCTCGGCCTCGTGGCGCAGCCGCTCCTCGCTCGCGCCGAACAGCGGGCGCAGCCGGGCGCCCGCCTGGTCCAGGACGGCGGCGAGCGGGTCCGGGTCGGCCCGGGCCGCGGTCAGCCGGGGACCGGTCGCCCGCAGCCCGGCCTCGGGCCGGGCCACCAGGATGAGCTCTGGCTGCATCTGCATGGTCACTCCCCATGTGACTGGCTTGCCTGCTCGTCTTGCGGTGCTGCTACGGCCCCGTCACGACCCCGCCCAGCACAGCAGCGCATGCGACTGGATGGCCTGCCCGTCTCGCGTGGTGCTGCCCTGGGCTCCGACTGGTCTACGGCGGCTCGGCCGGCGGTTTCACGTACGCGGCGGTGACCCCGTCCACGGCCCGCAGCACCCCGACCGCCCGCTCCGCAGCCGCCTGGTCGGGGACCTCCAGGGTGAACCAGGCGGCCAGCTCCGGGTCGCCGGTGCCCGTTGCCGCGTTCCTCCCGATGCCGCCCGACTCCGCCGGGGAGGCCGGGTGCAGGGGTCGCAGCGGCGCGCCGAGCGACTCGGCGGCGCGCACGAGCGCGCGCGCCTCGGGCGCGGCGGCCTGGCCATGCAGGCCGGCGGCGAGCTCGGGCCGGACCTGCACGATGATGGGCACGCTCACGCCGGCCGGCCTCAGCGGAGCAGCAGCGGGAAGGTGTCGTCGGTCAGCCAGCCCGGCAGCAGGTTGACGTAGAAGCGGCTGCCCGGCACGCCGCTGGTGCCGCCGGGCAGGCTCGACTCGGCGTACACCCCGAGCGGGCCGTGCCTGCTCACGAACCGGTTGGCCGGCCCGCTGCCGAACATGAAGCCGTTGGCGTCGCCGCCCCGCACGTCGTGGGTTGCCGCGTCGACGGTGTCGAAGCCGCCGTCGACCGGGATGCCGCGCAGGCCGGGCAGGGGCGGCGGGAACGCTCCGGCGGCCGGCGGGATGTCGAACCGGCCGCCCAGGGGGTGGTCGAGCACGACCCGGTGCAGCAGCCCCCAGCGGTAGTCGTCCTGGTCGGTCGAGCCGTGGAACGCGGCCGCGAACTCCGGGCCGGCGAGCCGGTCCAGGGCGCGCCGCAGGCTCGCGAGCACGGCGACGTCGCGCCGGTCGGCGGCGGACGCCACCCCGGGCAGCGGGAAGAAGTCGACCCCGGAGGCGCCCACCCCGCCCCTGGCCGGGAAGGTCTCGAACAGGTGCTTGAGCGCGGTCAGCGACCGCTCGCCGTCCGGGTGGGGCAGGCGGAACGGCTGCAGGCGGGCGTCGATGACGTCGCGCACGAACTGGCTGCGCCACACGGCGTAGATGGTGGCCGCGACGCTGCCGCGGACCTCCTGGGCGCTGGGAGGCAGGCGGCGGCCCTGCACGTCGCTGGCGTCGTAGCCCTCGGGGATGCCCGTCGGGGTCGAGCGGTCCCAGGCGGCCAGGCGCCCGACCGCGTGCACCACGGCCGGGTCGGCGGCGAAGGCGGCCAGCGCCGGGGTGGCGCTGGACCGTGCGGCGGTCATCGCCCCCAGGATCCTGGGGACGAAGAACTGCGCGTCGACCAGCACGGTGTCGGCCTGGATGCGCTGCACGCCGCCGAGCGACAGCTTCCCGCCCCGCGTGAGCTGGCCGCGGATGAGCTGGTCGATGCGGCCACCGCGGATGCCGTCGTAGCCCGGGTTCAGGTAGTAGATGCCGCCGCCGGGACGGAGCTGGTTCAGCGGGTCGTTGTCCAGGCTCGTGCCGATGGGGTCGTTGTTGGCGTTGACGACGAAGCCGGCGCGCGGGTTGACGGTGTGCGGCATCTCCGCCGGCGGCAGGATCTCGTAGGGGAGCGCCTGCCCGGGGTGGCGCTGGCTGGCCGGGAGCCACTCGTTGCCGCCGGCGCCGTTGCGGACGAAGAACGGCGGCAGCCCGTTGACGGTGCCGGCCTGCAGGTCCTCGCGCAGAGGCAGCTCGCTCGAGGTGAAGTAGGCGATGGTGCCGTGCACGTCGGCGTAGGTGAAGTTCTGGCTGCCGACGTCGAAGAACTGCAGGCCCTCGCGGAAGTCGGCCAGGTTCCTGGCGTCGTCGGCGAGCAGGAAGGTGTCGATCTCCCTGGTCGGGCTGAACCCGGTGTACTGCACGCTCAGGGCGGTGCCGGCCGCCTGGTCGAGCTGGATGATCGGGCCGTTGTTGCGGCGCGGCACGATCAGGGTGGCGGCCGGCACGGGGCCGCCGGGCGGGACGACGGTGACGTCGTCGGGCCGGCCCGAGCCCGGGTTGTTCTGGCGGAACACCTCGGGGATCGGCACGACCGGCTCCAGGCTGCCCTGGTGGACCGTTGCCAGACCGCTCGGCGACGACGGGTCGGGGCGGACCTGCTCAAGGTAGGTGTCGGTCACATCCAGCGGGTTGACGGTCGCACCCCAGGAGATGAAGCGGTTATGACCGACGACGACCCCTGGCGCGCCCGCGAAGCCGCTGCCGATGACGTCGGTCGGCCCGGCCGTGAGCTGGACCGGGTAGAAGGTGGAGGGGGCGTCCAGGCCGAGGTGGGGGTCGTTGGCGAGCAGCGGCGCCCCGCCGACGGCGTTGCTGCCGCTCACCGCCCACTGGTTGGAGCCGGCGGCGGTGGCGCCCCGGGTGACCGCCCGCTCGAGCAGCGGGACAGCGCCTGCGCGCTCGAGGTAGCGGCGCCCGAGCGCCGCGGCCGCGCCCAGGTGGTCGGCGCTGTGGCCGGCGCTCGCCGGCCGTGCCGTCACGGCCGCCTGGGCGCGCTGCCCGGTGCCGGCCGGCTGGTTGGCGTCCGGCACGGTCGCGAACGGCGTGAACGGCTGGGTGCGCCACAGATCCTCGAAGAACAGCTTGGTGCCGTCGAAGCCGGCAGCCCGGCCGGCCGCCTGGTAGGAGGCGAGCGCGACGGTGAAGCCGAGGTCGAGGTCGAACGAGAGGCTGAACGACACCAGCTTGGCGACGCTCAGGCTGTCCACCGGCGCCCAGGGCCGGAACCCGGTCAGGTGGAGCGCGGCGTACTCGGGCGGGAGCTGGTGGCCGGCGACCCAGGCGTTGACCCCCTCGGCGTAGGCGGCCAGCCCCGCCCTGGCCCGCGCGGAGACCACCGGGAGCGACCGCGCCGCGGCCCGGTGCAGGCCGATGGTGCGCAGCTGCACGTCGCCGGCGAGCGCGCCCGGGCCGAGCAGCTCGGCCAGGGTGCCCCCGGCCTGCCTGCGGCGCACGTCCATCTGGAACAGCCGGTCCTGGGCGTGGGCCCAGCCCTGCAGGAAATAGAGGTCGTGAGCGGTGCGGGCGTGGATGCGGGCGATGCCGGCCGCGTCCCGGGTGACGCCGGCACCCCGGGCGGCGGCCCACGCGGGCAGCCCGGCCGTCCCCGACGGCGCCTGGCCGGCCGCTCCCGTCCCCGACGGCGCCTGGCCGGCTGCTCCCGACCCCGCCTGGCCGGCCGGCCGCGCCGCCGCCCCCGCGGGCACCAGCAGGAGCAGGGCCAGGGCAACGAGCAGACAGCGCCGCATCGGGGCACCCCCTGGGACCGGCTCCCGGGGCCGCCCGTCCTTGGATCGGCCGTCGTCCGAGCCCGCCTGCGAGCCTACCGTGGGGGCACCGGCCTAGGGAATACTTGGGCAAAGAGGACAGGGGAATGCGGCCTATCAGGTTTCCGGAGAAATCACTCACCGCGCCTGCCCGAGGTGCTCGAGGGCCCAGTTCATGCTGGCCGACTCGCTTTGCACCACACAGCAACGGTCCCACCAGAGCGCACGAGAGGGAGCTGGGATGGCGGTTGACGCGCGGACCACCGGCCTGGACGCGAGCCGGCTCGACAAGCTGATCGCAGCGCAGGAGCGGATCTTCCTGGACCGGCAGCCCCGCTCGGCCGAGCTGCTGCGCCGGGCCAGGGGCAGCCTGGCAGGCGGGGTGACCTCGAGCTGGCAGATCGCCCGGCCCCAGGCGGTCTGGCTCTCCCACGGGGCCGGGTCGAAGGTCTACGACGTGGACGGCACCGAGTACGTCGACCTGCACGGCGGCTACGGGGTCATGGCAGTCGGGCACGCCCACCCCGCGGTGGTGGCCGCCGTCACGGCCCGGGTCGCCCGGGGCACCCACTTCGCCCAGCCCACCGAGGACGCCGTCGCGGTGTCGGAGGAGCTGGCCAGGCGCTTCGGCCTGCCGGTGTGGCGGTACGCCAACTCCGGCACCGAGGCCACCATGGACGCAGTGCACCTGATGCGGGCGATCACCGGGCGGCCCAGGATCGTCAAGCTCGAGGGCGCCTACCACGGCCACCACGACTCGCTGCAGGTCTCGGTCTACCCCCCGGCCGGGGAGACCGGCCCGGCGTCCCGGCCCGCGAGCGTCCCGGCCAGCTCGGGCGTGCCGGCCGAGATCGTCGCCCTGACCACGGTGGTGCCGTTCAACGACCTGGAGACCCTCGAGCGGGTCCTGGCCGAGCACCCGGGTGAGGTCGCCGGCATGATCGTCGAGCCGATCATGATGAACGCGGGCATCATCCCGCCCGCCCCCGGCTACCTCGAGGGCGTGCGCGCACTGACCCGGGGCCACGGCGTGCTGCTGGCCTACGACGAGGTCAAGACCGGGGTCACCGTGGCCGCCGGCGGGGTGACGGAGCTGTCCGGGGTCCAGCCCGACGTGATCTGCCTGGCCAAGGCGATCGGCGGGGGCCTGTCCACGGCCGCCGTCGGCGGCACCGCCGAGGTCATGGAGCACATCACCTCCGGCCGCTACGACCAGGTCGGCACCTTCAACGGCAACCCGCTGGCGATGGCCGCAGCCAGGGCCGCCCTCACCGAGGTGCTCACCCCGGCCGCCTACGAGCACTTCACGACCCTGCGGGAGCAGATGGCCACCGGCTGCCAGGCGGTGATCGAGCGGACCGGCCTGGCCGCCCACGTGGTCGCGGTCGGCGCCAAGGGCTGCGTCACCTTCTCGCCCGGCCCGGTCCGCAACTACCGGGACTTCCTCGAGATCGACGACCGGCTCAGCCACTGCCACTGGCTGTTCCAGCACAACCGCGGGGTGTTCCTGCCCCCCTGGGGAAAGTCCGAGCAGTGGCTGCTGTCGGTGCAGCACACCGAGGCGGACGCCCAGCGGTTCCTGGAGAACTTCGGGGCCTTCGCGGACGCGGTAAGCTCTTGACCGTGGCCGGAGGAGAGGGGCAGCTCGTCGGGCTCGTCAGGCGGTTCGAGGACGTGACCGCGGTGGACGGGACCGACGTCCACGTCCTGCCCGACGAGGCCGTCCGCGTCCTGCCCAACACCCCGGCGGCGGACCCCGACCCTGTGGGCGAGCCCGTCCCATGAGCACGCCGAGGGCCGCTGTCGGGCCGAGGTCGCCGCGTGACCACCGCGGACTGGCGATCCCGCGGGAGGTGGGAGGCAGGACGTGAGCGAGGTCCAGCCGCGAGGTGGCCCGATCGTCCGGCGGATGCTGGTCGGCGCCCAGCTCCGCCGGCTCCGCACCGAGCAGGGCATCACCCGCGAGCAGGCCGGCGAGGCGATCCGCGCATCCGAATGGAAGATCCACCGGCTGGAGAACGGCCAGGTCGGCTACAAGGAGC
>DASYUT010000088.1 GCA_036000965.1 Actinomycetes bacterium | reverse complement strand
GCCCTGGCCAGACATCCCCATCGCCGACCACACCCGCGACCGCGGCCATGGCCGGGTCCAGACTCGCCGCCTCCAGGTCACCACGATCGCCGGCCTCGACTTCCCCCACGCCACCCAGGCGATCCGCAGCACCCGCAGGGTTCGGTCCCTGCGCAGCCGCCGCTGGCGCACCGTGACCGCCTACGCGGTCACCAGCCTCACTGCCGCCGAGGCCAGCCCCGCGCGGCTGGCCGACTGGATCCGAGGGCACTGGGGCATCGAGGCGTTGCACCACATCCGCGATGTCACCCTCGCCGAGGACGCCTCTCAGGTCCGGACCGGTAACGCCGCCAGGGCCATGGCGAGCCTGCGCAACCTCGCGATCGGCATCCTGCGCGCCCACGGGCACCGCAACATCGCCGCCGCGCTGCGCCGCAACGCCCGCGACGCCGCCCGACTGCTGCCGCTCCTTGGCATCACCAGTCCATGAACCGACACTGCGGCACATTGCCGAGGCCCGGCGCCACCGCGCCGCGATCGTGCGCGGCCGGTCGGCACGACCGTCGCGCCGCGGGTGGACGTCACTGGGCAGGGTCGGCCAGGCGCCGCGCTCGCCACCTGGCCATCACTTGGGGGATCTCGTCGCGGAGGAACTCAAAGAACGCTCGGGTCTCCTCCAGCCGCGCGCCCGCCGGCGTGTCCGGCCCGACGGCCTTGATCCCCTCCTGCAGGTCCTGCTCCCAGCGGGCGATCATCTGGTCCCGCCGGGTGACCGCCTCATACCAGGTGTCGCTGGAGACCCGGTAGTGGTCCACCCGTTCCCCGGGCTCGCGCTCGCGCGAGACCAGCCGCAGCTGGGTCAGGTAGCGCACGGCGCCGGAGATCGCCGCCGGGCTGGCCTGCAGCAGCTCGGCCAGCTCGGCGGCGGTGCGCCGGCCGTCGTCGGCGACGAGGATCCCGGCGAACACCCGCGCGGGCATGCGCGCCATCCCCGCCTCCGCCAGGTTCAGCGCGAACCGCTCGATGAAGCGGCGGACCGCCTCCTCGTCGCGCCCGGTAGCTGAGCCCTCAGCCACGCCGCATCCTCTCCGACAGCCGTGCACCGCATATAGGTTTTGATAGTTTCTTCACTTCACAGAACTGTGAAGTGAACGTAGCATCTAAATCATTATGGATGCTACCGCCATCTCCATCGCGGGCCTGGTCAAGACCTTCGGCCCTACCCGAGCCCTCGACGGGCTCGACCTGTCGGTCCGCACCGGCGAGGTCCACGGCTTCCTCGGACCCAACGGCGCCGGCAAGACCACCACCATCCGCATCCTGCTCGGCCTGCTGCGCGCCGACGCCGGCAACGCCGAGCTGCTGGGCGGCGATCCCTGGCGCGACGCGGTCGCCCTCCACCGCCGCCTGGCCTATGTGCCCGGCGACGTCAGCTTGTGGCCCAGCCTGTCGGGCGGGGAGGTGATCGACCTGCTGGGGCGCCTGCGCGGTGGGCTGGACCCCAAACGCAGGCAGCGCCTGCTGGAGCTGTTCGACCTGGACCCCCGCAAGAAGGCGCGCACCTACTCCAAGGGCAACCGCCAGAAGGTCGCCCTAGTCGCTGCGCTGGCCTCCGACGTGGAGCTGCTGCTGCTCGACGAGCCCACCTCCGGGTTGGACCCGCTGATGGAGGCGTCCTTCCGCACCTGGATCAACAAGGAGGAACGCGCCCGCGGCCGCACCGTGCTGTTGTCCAGCCACATCCTGGCCGAGGTCGAGGCGCTGGCCGACCGCCTCAGCATCATCCGCGCCGGCCGCGTGGTGGAGTCGGGCACCCTGGCCGACCTGCGGCACCTGACCCGCACCTCGGTCACCGCCGAGCTGGCCGCCCCGCCCGACGGGCTGCTCGACCTGCCGGGCGTGCACAACCTCGAGGTCGACGGCACGCGGGTGCGCCTGCAGGTGGACACCGACAAGCTTGACGCCGTGCTGCGGCGGCTCACCGCGGTGGGCATGCGCAGCCTGGTCAGCCAGCCGCCGACCCTGGAGGAGCTGTTCCTGCGCCACTACCAGGCCGAGCAGGTCGCGACCCCCGCCGGGGACGGGCAGCCCACGCGGAAGGGGGCACGGCGATGAAGAACTTCGCCGGCACCGGCCAGCTGTTCCGGCTCGCGCTGCGCCGCGACCGGATCGTGGCAAGCGCCTGGATCCTTGGCTTGTTCCTGTACGCCTACAGCCAGGCCGCGAGCATCATCGCGCTGTACCCGACGCAGGCGGACCTGGACCGATTGGCCAGGACCGCCGAGGGCGTCGGCGCCAACCCGGCGGTGGTGGCCTTGCAGGGCCCGGCCTACGACGCCAGCACCTACGGTGGGGCCACCGCCTGGCAGCTGGTCACCCCGTGGGTCTTCCTCATCGGCCTGATGAGCCTGTTCCTGATGACCCGGCACACCCGCCAGGAGGAGGAGACCGGCCGGGCCGAGCTGGTGAGCGCCGGCGCAGTCGGCAGGTACGCCTGGCTGGCCGCGGCCCTGCTGTTCGTCCTGGCGGTCAACGCCGTGCTGGTCGTGATCACCGTTCTGGCGTTCATCGCCATGGGCCTGCCGGCGGCCGGGTCGGTCGCGCTGGTAGTCGACTGCGGCCTCAACGGCCTGGTGTTCGCCGGCGTCGCGGCGATCACCGTCCAGGTGACCCAGTACGCGCGGCCCGCCAACGGGATGGCCTTCGCGGTCTTGGGCGTGGCCTTCCTGCTGCGCGCCATCGGCGACTCGGCCGCCGAGCTGTCCTGGCTGTCGTGGCTGTCGCCCATCGGCTGGGCCGAGCGGTTCCGGCCGTTTGCCGGCGAGCAGTGGTGGGTCCTGCTCCTGCCGCTGGTGCTGCTGCTGGTCCTGCTGGTGGCGGTCGCGGCGCTGCTGGTCCGGCGCGACGTGGGCGCTGGGGTGCTGCCGGTGCGGCTGGGGCCGGCCACCGCGCCGCCCTGGCTGCGCAGCCCCCTCGCCCTGGCGTGGCGGCTTCAGCGCGGCGCCCTGCTCGGCTGGACCATCGGGGTGGCCATCGCCGGCCTGTCCTTCGGCGCCATCGCCCAGGACATGGTCCAAGCCGCCGCGGAGGACCCCGAGACCGCCAAGATGTTCTCCAGCCTCGGCGGGAGGGGCAGCATCGCCGACGTCTTCCTGGCCGCCATCCTCTCCTGGATCGGCATGCTCGCCGCCGCCTACGCCGTCCAGGCCACCCTACGGCTGCACGCTGAGGAGACCGAGCTGCGGGCCGAGCAGGTGCTGGCCACCACGGTGTCCCGGATCGGGTGGGCTGGCAGCCACCTGCTGGTGGCCGCCGTGGGCTCGGCGGTCCTGCTCGCCACCGGCGGGCTGGTGGCCGGGGTCGCCCACGGCCTGCGCGCCGGCGACCTGGGCGGCGAGCTGCCGAGGGTGCTGGGCGGCGCGCTGGTGCAACTCCCGGCGGTGTGGGTCATGGCCGGGATCGGGGCGGCGCTGTTCGGGCTGCTGCCCCGACTGGTGGTCGGCGGCACCTGGGCGGTCCTGGCGGTCGTGTTGTTCATCACGACGTTGGGGGAGCCGCTCCGGCTCGCCCAGTGGACGCTGGACCTGTCACCGTTCGCCCACCTGCCAAGGCTGCCAGCCGCCGCGTTCACCGCCACGCCCCTGGCGTGGCTGTTTGCCACCACCGCGGTGCTGGTCGCCGCCGGGCTGGCCGGGTTCCGCCGCCGCGACCTCGTCAGCACCGCCTGACCGCCTGCCGGCGCAGCCGAGTCACCCCAGCGGCACCAGCTGCCAGGCCAGCCCGAGCAAGGTCTTCCGGGCTGGTCTTCGCTGGCAACCGCCCGATCGTTGGATCATGCCTGCTCCACCCCAGACCAACACCAATACCCGGGCCATCAAGACAAATCAGCACTATGCCGAGACCCTGGGGGTGCGGTGCCGCCACGGCGGCGTTATCCGCTGAGATCGTAGCGGCACTCCCCGGATAAAGCTCGTTATCCGGGGTCCGTGTCGACTAGCTGGCAACGCCCATCCGTTCGCACAGGCCGCGTAGTTCGGCGCCGGCGGCGGCGCGGCGGGACCGCTCCAGTAGGGTGCGGGCGCACTCGATTGCCTCGGGGCTGTTGCGCACCCGCTGCGGGCCGAGCCGTTCGGCGGTGATGAGCATGCGGATGGCTTCACGGTCGCGGTTGATGCGGGCCAGGGGCCCGCCCACCCTGCACGGCCCCTATCCGCAGTGGACCCGCAAGGTCGACGGCAAGACCGTCACCAAGCTCTTCACTCCCGAACAGCTCGGCCGCTACGGGGACGCGTTCGACAACGACCGCAAGCTCAGAGGCCTGGTCGCCCAACTCGAAACGCTCTCCATCGACACCATCAGCGATGCCGAAGGCTGGAACCACCAAGAACGGACGAGGCGCCGCCCAGGGTCAGCGACGGGCGCGCTATGGCAGCCATGAGTGCAGGTGTCGTTAATCGCTTGTCGGCCGCCTTGCGCATCGTCGATGATTGCGGCCATGGCCACGACCCGACGAGCCGACATGTTCACCGCGGACGGCAGGCCGTCGGACGACGACCCGCGTGAGAGCGGACCAACGTTGGGCGACGAGCGCACCACGCTGGTCGAAGCCCTGCGCTGTGTACGCCTCACGTTGGAGATGAAGTGCTCAGGTCTTGATGCGGAGGCTATGGCGCGGCGTTCCGTCGAGCCGTCGACGATGTCGCTCCTGGGGCTGGTGCGACACCTGGCCGA
>DASYUT010000087.1 GCA_036000965.1 Actinomycetes bacterium | reverse complement strand
CCCCCGGTCGAACCGGCATGACCCGGTCGCCAGCCGCTCAACGCCCAGATCTGGTCGACCCGGCCAGCCACAATCCGCGACTACCGCAAGGCGAAACTGCGCGCCCGGAAGTGACAGCGGTCCACACCGCGGGCAGTCCATGGAGCCAGCCATGGAGCCAGCCATGGAGCCAGCCATGGTGTGACTGCAATGCGAGGCGCCAGGGTACCGCCTTCCAGGGTGCCTTCCAGACTGGGGGTACCGACGCGGGCGTCCACGGAGACCGTGAAGGGAGTCCGGTGCGCCTCGGTGTTGGCGTTGAGCGGGACCATGAGCGGAAGCCGCAACTCGTCCAGGCGCTCGCCGAGCATGGGCACGACCAGCACCCCAGAGGTGTGGCGCACGAAGAACGCGACCTTGTCCGGCGTGGCCGCGTCGGCGGCCATGATGAGGTCGCCCTCGTTCTCGCGGTCGGCGTCGTCGATCACCACGACCATCTCGCCGGCGGCGATCGCGGCCACGGCCTCCTCGATCTCGGCGAACACGCTCAACCGGACCACGCTCCTCAGACAGGCGCTCCATGCACGTTGGGAGCACCATTTCCCCACCCAAAGCGACGTGGGGGGCCCAGTGTCGGCCTTCAGCCGAAGCCGCGATGTCGCATCCTGCGACAGGGATGGATCAGATGTTGACGGCTCGTATGCCGGACCACGCCCTGCGGGGCATGCAGGCTGTGCTCGGTTGCGACACGCTCGGCCGCGTCGGCGACAAACGGTCACCCCGAGCCCAACGCGCTCCGCGTGTCAGGGCCGCCGTGATCGCTCGCGGTCGGAGACGCCCTTCGCCCAGATGCAGCAGCCCCAACGCAGCTCCGCGTTCAGGCTGCTGACCTCGGCCATGTGGCTGGCGATGATCGTGCACGCCTTGCGGCTCACGGCCGGAGAACCTTGCGCCCATCCCCGGAGACCCGCTCGATCGCGGGCGGACCGTCAGCACCACCAGGGCTACGCGCCAGCACCGTTGCCGGACGGACGACCAGCACCACCCGCACGTCAGCGTCGGGCATCGGCGCGTCAGGGTCGACGCCGTAGCGCTCGCGCAGGTACCGGTAGAAGCGCCCCCCGGTGTCGTCCTCGATCGACTCGACAACCCCGCGGACCTCCAGGTAGCGCTGCGCGTCGGCAGGGTCGGTGATCGACAGGGCGACACGCGGTTCCGCCTGCAGGTTGCGGAACTTCTGCCTGGTGCGCGTGTGGGTCAGGCGGATACGTTCGCCGTCCCAGCCGAACCACATCGGGTTGCTCTGCAGCCCGCCGTCCGCGCGGGCCGTGGCCAGGTGCGCGATCAGCGGTCGTTCGAGCAGGTCCCGGTGGCTTTCGGGGACCTGCGGTATGGGCTGGTCCATCGGCTCCCCTCCGCGTGCGCTGCCGTCGGACGGCGAGCCTATGCCGTGAGCCGCCAAGCCGCACGCGCCAGCGTCGGCACGGTGCGACAGGCGCCGGCGGGACCGGAGACCGGAGGCGCCACAGCCGAAGACAGCTTCCACCTTTCTCGCGCCGGCTCCCAGCTGCTGTCGTCGAGCGCCCAGCTCGTCCAGCCCGGCTCGAGGCGACGGGCGCGGAACACGATCGTGCTGCCTTCGCCCTGGTTCCCCCGGTGGTCAGGCTGACGGTGGCTCGCTGGTGAGCGCCTCGCGGAGCGCCACGATCGCGTCCTCCGGGTAGCGCCGGTGTCCCCCGAGGGTACGCAGGCACGGCAGCTTGCCGAGCTTCGCCCACCGCGCGACCGTCTTGGGGGAGACCTGCAGCAGCTCCGCCACCTGGGCTGAGCTCAGGTACCGCTCACCCGCCGGTGCCTGCGCCATCATCCTCTCCTGTGCTTGTTGTCCCTATGAGGGACACCAGGATAGGCGAATCGGGGTGGGCGCGTCGGCGACGGATGAGGACTGGTTCTTCGGCCGTCGTTGACAGGGCGCGTGGCGCCCTCGACGGACAATTGCCAGGAGAGCTTGCCCAGGTGTGTCGGGGTTCCCCAGGCAAGGTTGTCGGGCAGGGACCCCTACCGCTCCTCAACGCCGTGGCCAGGTCCGCCGACATACCACATGCGGCGACCTCCCGGCCGACTGCGGTGGAGCGACTCGAAGAGGGTGCAGATGCGCGACAACCAGCGCGAGCGGGATGTCCCATGACACTCCTGGCGATGCTCGAATACCTCAACGACGCGCTCTTCGTCGGCCTTGCCGGAGTCTGCTACATCCGGTGGAGACGGCAGGGGGGAAGAGCTGCAGCGTGGCTGGCGGTGACGTTCGGGGCCCTGGGCGGAGTCGTGCTGGCCGGCCTCGTGCTGTCAGCGAGCTCCACCGGCGAACCAGCCCAGTGGATCGGGAAGCTCCTCTTGGCTGCTCTGATCTTGTTCCCCTACCTGCTCTTCCGGTTCACCGACTCCCTTGACCGCGCGGCTCGCCGCACCGAGGCGACGGTCGGCGTCCTGGTGGGCACGGTCCTGGTCTGGACGCTGCTGCTGCCCGGCTTTCCTTCCCCAGGTCAGGCCCGGCCAGCCTGGCTCAGCGCCTACCTGGTCGCAGTCCTGCTGGAGTGGACGATCGTTTCGCTCATCGTCGCGCTGAAGCTGTGGAGGGCCGGCCGCGGCCAGCCGACCGCGGCACGCCGGCGCATGCGTGGACTGAGTCTTGCGGCGACGAGCCTCAACCTGGCCGTCGTGGTCAGCGGGATCGAACCCTCGACGCACCCCAGGCCGCTCGCAGTGGCGACACATGTCCTCACGCTCTCGAGCGCGCTGCTGTTCTACCTCGCCTTCGCGCCCCCGGCGATGCTGCGCAACGCCTGGCGGCGTTCGGAGCAGGAGACGCTCCGACGTGCCATGGGTGAGCTCAAGGCTGTCACCCGGGCTGAGGACGTTGCCGCCTGCCTGCTCCCTCATGTCATGAGCATGGTGGGCGGGCGAGGTGCGGCGCTGGTCGACGAGACGGGGAGGATCATCGGATCCTCTGGCCAGACGCCCGGCCTGCAGGACCGGGTGACCGCCACCGATGCCGGCGGCCCTGGTGCGGAGGCCCAGGTCCCGGGCTCGGTGCGGCTGCCGCTGGCCATGGGGGCGCTGCTGGCATGGGCGAGCCCGTTCGCCCCCCTGTTCGGCCGCGAGGAGCTCGAGCTGCTCCGAGCGTTGGCCAGCCTGGCCGAGCTCGCGCTGGAGCGGGTGCGCACCGCCGAGCGTGACTCGGAACTGGCTGCGGTCGTGGATGCCTCCGGCGACGCGATCGTGAGCACCAGCCTCGACGGCACGATCAGGAGCTGGAACCCGGCCGCCGAGGCCACCTATGGCCACTCGGCCGGGGAGGTGGTCGGCCTCCCGCTCTCGATCATCGTCCCCCCCGACCGTCCCGACGATCTCCCCGATCTTCTCCAGCGGGTGGGCCAGGGTGAGCGCGTCAGTCTGGAGACCCAGCACCTGCGCCAAGACGGCGTCGACCTCGGCGTGGCGCTCACCGCGGCCCCGCTACGGAATCGAGCGGCCGTCGTCGTCGGCATGTCGGTGGTTGCGCGCGACATCAGTGAACGCAAGCAAGGCGAGAGGGTGCTGCAGGAAGCCAAGGAGGCCGCCGACCGGGCCAACCAGGCCAAGAGCGAGTACCTGTCGCGCATGAGCCACGAGCTGCGGACCCCGCTCAACGCGATCCTCGGCTTCGCGCAGCTCCTGGAGATGGAGGAGCTCACGAGGGAGCAGCGCGAGAACGTCCACTACGTCCTCTCGGCGGCGCGGCACCTGCTCGCGCTCATCAACGAGGTGCTGGACATCGCGGCCATCGAGGCCGGCCGGCTTCCCCTGTCGCTGGAGCCAGTCGCCGTGGCCGACGTCGTGCAGGAAGCTGTCGACCTGATCCGGCCCCTGGCTGACCAGCGCGGCGTCCTGCTCTCCAGGAACCTGGCTGGAAGCTGTGCCGCGCACGTCCACGCCGACCGCCAGCGCCTGAAGCAGGTCCTGCTCAACCTTCTTTCCAACGCCGTCAAGTACAACCGGGCGGGTGGCAGCGTGCACCTCGCCTGCGAGCGCGCGCAGGGCGAGCGGCTCCAGGTCAAGGTGACCGATACCGGGCCAGGCATCGCCCCCGAGTCCCTTGAGCGTCTCTTCGTCCCGTTCGAGCGGCTCACGAACGAGCAGAGCTTGATCGAGGGTACCGGCCTCGGCCTCCCCCTCTCCCTCCGCCTGGCCGAGGCGATGGGTGGGACGCTCGCGCTCACGACCACAGTCGGTCAGGGCAGCACCTTCTGGGTGGAGCTCCGAGTGGTCGAGGGTCCGGTCGAGCGTGCCGGGCGCGAGCGGCAGGCCGGGCGACCGCCCGAGCCGGACCAGCTCGTGGAGAACGGGCCCACCTTGACCGTGCTCTACATCGAGGACAACCTCTCCAACCTCGAGCTGGTCGACCGGGTCCTGAGCCGCCGGAGAGGCGTGAAGCTGATCTCGGCGATGCGGCCCCAGCTCGGTCTCGACCTGGCCGGCGAGCACCACCCAGATCTGGTGCTGCTCGACCTCCACCTGCCCGACATGCCTGGTGAGGAGGTCCTGCGCCGCCTGCGGTCTGGGCCGAAGACGGCCAGCATCCCAGTCGTGATCCTCAGTGCCGACGCCAGACCCGCCCTGATCGCACAGCTCCTCGACGCGGGGGCTCGGGCCTTCCTGACCAAGCCCCTCGACGTCAAGGAGCTGCTCCGACTCGTCGAGGCCGTCGCGGCCGAGCAGGAGCGCTCGAGCTCGCCCTCGCTCAGCCCCTAGCCGGCCTGGCCACCTAGCGCCGCCCGGTGTCATCGACCACACCGCGACCGGCTCGACCGCCGCCACCCTCGTCGGCACGTTCGGCTGCAACCGGGCAACGGCGTCGAGCCGGGACGGTTGGCCATGCTCCGGCGGGCTACCCAAGGGCGGCGAGCCAGGTCGCTCCCGTGCGGCCGGGTGGCTGGTCAAGGCAGAGGAGGCATCGTGCCCGAGAACGAGCTTGCCCGCGTGCTCGACGCCAGCGGGCCCTTCGCCTCGATCTACATGGACACCAGCGGGGACGTGGAGGACGCGGCCCACCGCGTCGCGGTGCGGTGGAAGAACCTGCGCGGCGAGCTCGCCCGGGCCGGCATGGCCGAGGCGACCCTCGAGGCGATCGACCCGCTGGTCGACGGCAGCCATACCGCCGGGGCGCTCACCAAGCTCGTCGACCATGGTCCCGGGGAGAAGGGCCCTGGGGGCCCGGCCCCCACCGAAGGGCTCGGCGCGCTGCTTCGCTTCGCCGGGCCGTCGCCGCTCCGTGGACCGGACGGGCGGCTCTCCCAGAGGGAGGCAGTCATGACCGACACCCCAGCGGACCGCCCCGCTGAGCCGACCCGAGCGGGTGCTCCTGGCGGGCCAGGCTACCCGGCCTATCCGGCGGCACGACCTCGCCAGAACGGCATGGGGACCGCCGCGCTGGTCCTCGGCGTGGTCGCGCTGGTGCTGGCTGTGCTGATCCTGTTCGCCCCGCTCGGAGCGCTCCTCGGCCTGCTCGCGGTGATCTTTGGCATCGTGGGCCTCATCCGAGCCAACCAGGGGGTCGCCGACAACCGCGGGCAGGCCGTCGCCGGCCTGGTGACCGGTGGGCTGGCGCTGCTGATCGGGCTGTTCCTCACGATCGGCATCGGGACCTTCTTCGCCACCAACGTCAACGACTTCAACCAGTTCGGGCGGTGCATGGAAAAGGCCAGGACCGACCAGGCACGGCGGGCCTGCGCCGAAGAGCTCTCGAGAAACCTCGAGAGCTAGAGACCCGGTCAAGCGTCCCCGTTTTGAGGGGATTGAGTCGCTTTCGTCGCACCTGCAAGACGCGGAGCCGACCTGGCCGGCGCTCCCACCGGCTCGTCCCCCATGACTGAGAGCGACGAGCGGGATGGTGAGCGCTGCCAGCTACCGCGCCCAGGCCGGTCCGTCGGGGAAGCGGTGCTCGGCGAGCGCTCGGCTGGTCATGGCGGCGTAGCCGGGTGTCCGGGGCAGCTGGTAGCGGCCGCCGGCCACCCGCACCGGCTCGACGAAGTGCTCGTGGAGATGGTCGACGTACTCGATCATCCGCTCGTCCAGCGAGCCGCTCACCGCGACGTAGTCGAACGCCGACAAGTGCACGACCAGCTCGCACAGGCCCACGCCGCCCGCGTGCGGGCAGACCGGCACGCCGAACTTGGCCGCCAGCAGCAGGACCGCCACCACCTCGTTGACTCCGGCGAGCCGGCAGGCGTCCACCTGGCAGGCGGCGATCGCGCCGGCCTGGAGGAACTGCTTGAACATCACCCGGTTGTGCACGTGCTCCCCGGTCACCACTCGGATCGGCGCGACCGCGTGCGCGATGGCGGCGTGGCCGAGCACGTCGTCTGGGCTGGTCGGCTCCTCGATCCACCAGGGGTCGAAGCGCGCCAGCTCCGCCATCCAGGCGATCGCCTCGGGCACGCTCCACACCTGGTTGGCGTCGACCATCAGCCCGCGGTCGGGGCCGATCGCCGCGCGGGCGATGGCGAGGCGCCGCAGGTCGTCGTCGAGGCTCGCCCCAACCTTGAGCTTCACGTGCGTGAACCCCGCCTCGACCGCCTGGCGGCAGCGCCGGGCGAGCTTCTCGTCGTCGTAGCCAAGCCACCCGGCCGAGGTCGTGTACGCCGGGTAGCCGTCGGCGAGCAGCCGCGCCGCCCGCTCCTGCTTGCCCGGCTCGCGGGTGCGCAGCAGGTCGAGCGCCTCGGCCTGGGTGAGCGCGTCGGTGAGGTAGCGGAAGTCGACCAGCGCGACGACCTCCTCGGGCGCGAGGTCGGCCAGCAGCTTCCACAGCGGCTTGCCGCGCGCCTTGGCGTACAGGTCCCAGACGGCGTTGACGACCGCGGCCGTGGCCAGGTGCACGACCCCCTTCTCAGGGCCGAGCCAGCGCAGCGGGCTGTCACCGACCAGCCGGCGCCACATGCCGCCCATGTCGGCGAACAGCGCCTCGGCCTTGTCGCCGACCACCAGCGGGGCGAGGGCCCGGATCGCCTGCACGCAGATCTCGGTGCCGCGGCCGATCGTGAAGCAGAACCCGTGCCCCTCGAGCTCCGGATCGCTGGTGTGGAGGATCACGTAGGCGGCCGAGTAGTCAGGATCGGGGTTCATGGCGTCCGAGCCGTCGAGCTGGAGCGAGGTCGCAAAGCGCACGTCGACGGTGTCGAAGCCGGTGACGACAACCTCGGGCATGGTCGTCTCGGGCATGGTCGTCAGCTGCCGTCCGGGTCGATGTAGCCGATGGTGAGGAGCAGGTTGGCGTAAAGCCGCTGGTCCCCGGTTGCCACCGCCAAGGTCACGTCGGGCCCGCGGGCCAGCTGGTAGAACGCGAAACGCTCGACGACGTCGACCGGCGTACCCGCCGGGAGGAGCGCCCGATACTCCTCGAGCACGGCCGGGGCGTCGGCGTCGTGCGGGCGCATCACCGCCGCCGCCTCCAGCGGCACGGTCGCGACGAGCGCCTCCAGGACCTCGGTGACCGTCACCCGGCCCGGGGAGAGGTTGAGGTACACCCGGTGGGCGCCGGGCGGTGTCGCGGTGGCGTGCGGGAAGTTGCCGTCGGAGACCAGCACCTGCGAGCCATGGCCCGCGGCGGCCAGGGCGGCGAGGATCTCCGGGTGAATGAGCCTGGTTCTGAGCACGGCCGCCTCCGTCGTCGGATGTCGGGCAGGTGGTACACGCGGCGGGCGTTGGCGCCGGACACCGCGCCGCGCAGCTGCGCTCCGGCGGTCGCGTCGAGGCCCGCCGGGGTGGACGGCCGCCGGACCGGTGCGCACGACCCGTCCCTCCACGGGCAGGCCCGGCGGACCGGGTCCCACCGGTGGTGATGGGCATCGACCCTGCTCATCGCGTACCCGCAGGGGTCGGGACGTGCTCGGGCAGCAGGCCGGCGGCAACCAGGTCCGCCCACAGCTCGCCGGGCACCGGCCAGGCGTACATGGCCACGGCGTCGGCGACCTCGGCGGCCGAGCGGGCGCCGACCAGCACGCTGGTCACCGCCGGGTGGCCGAACGGGAAGGCCAGCGCAGCGGCCCGCAGGGGCACGCCGTGCCCGGCGCACACCTCGCCGAGGCGGACGGCCCGCGCGACCAGCTCGGCCGGGGCCGGGGCGTAGTCGAACGTGGCCCCCGGCCGGGGATCGGCCAGCAGGCCGCTGTTGAAGACGCCGCCCACCACCACCGCCACGCCGCGCGCCGCGCAGGCCGGCAGCAGCTCGGCCAGGGCCCGCTGGTCCAGCAGCGAGTACCTGCCGGCGACCAGCACCACGTCCAGGTCCAGGTCGCGCACGAACCGGCTGAGCATCCCGGGCTGGTTCATGCCCGCCCCGATCGCCCGCACGACGCCCTGGTCGCGCAGCTCCGCCAGGGCGGGGAAGGCCTGCTCCCGCGCCTGGTGCTCGTGCTCGTCGGGGTCGTGCAGGTAGACGACGTCGACCCGGTCCAGGCCGAGCCGCTCCAGGCTCTCCCCCAGCGAACGCCGCACGCCGTCGCGGGAGAAGTCCCAGACCCGCGTGCAAGGCGGCACGTCGGCAAACCCCTGCGGGTCGGGGACCTCACCCGGCCCGAGCGGGCGCAGCAGCCGGCCGACCTTGGTGGACACGACGAAGGCGTCTCGCGGCAGCCCGCCGAGCACCCGGGCGAGCCGCCGCTCGGCGATGCCGAGGCCGTAGTGCGGCGCGGTGTCGAGGTAGGTGAGGCCGGCCGCGAGCGCGGCGCGCACGGTCGCGTCGGCGCCCTCGTCGGCCACCGCGGTGTAGAGGTTGCCCAGCGGGGCGGTGCCAAGAGCCAGGGCGCTGACCTGCAGCCCGCCGCCGAGCGGAACGGTGGGCACGACCATCGCTTAGCCCTTGACCGCGCCGACGAGGAGGCCACGCGAGATGACCCGCTCGAGCGCAATCGCCAACGCAACGACCGGAACGATCATGATCTGGATCAGCACGGACATGTACCACCACTGCGGACCCCGAGTTGCGTTCTGGGCGGCCACGGTGAGGGGCATCGTCTGAGCGTCCGCGCTCGACAGGAAGAGCGCCAGCAGGTACTCGTTCCAGGCGAAGACGAACACGATGAGGAAGGTCGCGACCAGGCCTGGGACCGAGAGCGGCAAGGTGACCGACCGGAAGACCCGAAAGGCCGAAGCCCCGTCGACCACAGCTGCTTCCTCGAGCTCCCAAGGAAGGGTGTCGAAATAGTCCCGCATCAGCCAGACGACGATCGGGAGGTTCGTCGCCGCATAGGTGATCACCAGCGCGGTGCGCGTGTCGAGGAGCCCGAGGTGCTGGAACAGGACGTAGATCGGAATGACCACTGCGACGGGTGGCAGGATTCGCTGGGAGATCATCCAGAAGGCGATGTCCCTGTTCGACAAGGTCCGTGTGAAACGGCTGCCGACAGCGCCCGCGAGCACGGCGAAGCAGCCCCCGGCCACCACGACGGCAAGCACCGGCGGCACGCCGAGCGCCACAGCGAGAGCGGCCACGAGCAAGCAGCCGGCGAACAGCGCGATCACCCCGACGCGCGGCCGGTACGGGAAACGGATGAGCGCGTAGGCGGCGGCCGATCCAAGCAGCAGTGCAAGCGTCGAGCTGCCCAGGGCGACGACGACCGTGTTCATGTACGGCCGGAGCGTGTCGCTCCTGAGATCCACGAAGATGTAGCGCCAGGCGTCCAGGGACGGCCGGAAGTCGACAAAGGGGATGTAGACGGGCCCCGCGTTGACCTGGATCGGCAGCTTGAACGAGGTGATCGCGAGCCAGTAGAGCGGGAAGAGCACCACCAGGGCCCAGGACCCGAGTATCAGGTACGCGACCAGCTTCCCCAGCGGCGGCAGATCCGTGACCGAGCGGCGCCGAAGAGGGTTCGGCATCGCCCGCGTCTTCCTCTGCTCCCGGTCCCTGTTCATAGGCTCACTCCTCCGCGACCCGAGGCCGCAGGAGGTTGACATACGACAACGCGACGACGGTCACGATGAACAGAAGGGAGTAGGCGACCGCTGCCGACTGGCCGAGGTCGAGCGCCCGCCACCGGATGTAGGCATGGAGGCTGAGGGACTCGGTCGCCGTTCCGGGACCACCGTTGGTCAGGATGTTTGGAAGATCGATGATCTTGAAGGCCTCGATGAGCCGGATCAGGATGACCGTCGTGCACACCGGCAGGATCGCCGGCAGCGACACGTTGCGAAAGACCTGCCACCGGTTGGCCCCGTCCACCATGGCCGCCTCGACGGTCTCGATGTCCTGGCCCTCGAGGGCGGCCAGCAGGATGATGAACATGAACGGGGTCCACTCCCAGATGTCGCCCACCATCACGGCGACCCGCGCGCCCCAGGGATCGTTGACCCAGGAGAAGTCGGTGAGCCCGACGACCGCCCAGACCGGCTGCAAGGGGCCTTTGCCCGTGTCGGTCAGCATGCGGAACATGTAGGCGACGCCAACGGGCGTGATCATCATCGGGAGGAGGAACACGACCCGGAAGAAGCGCTGTCCGGGAAGTCCCTGGGTCAGCAGGTAGGCGAGCCCGAGCCCGAGCACGAACTGGACCCCGATACCGACGAGAACATAGGTCAGCGTCACGACAGCGGTTCCCGGGCGCCCGCCGTCGGCCAGCAGCGTGCGGGCTGCCAGCCACACGGCGCCCGCGGCGAGGAGAGCGCCGAGGAAGCGGAAGATCATCCCGAGGGGCGACACCCCGCCTCGCCAGGCTCTGACGAGCCCCCAGGAGAGCAGGGCGAGGGCGGCGCCGACGATCAGCCAGCCGGCCGGCGTCAGGGAACCCGTCACCCCGAGGAAGTGGCTCTGCTCGGTCCCGACGAACAGCTCACGGAAGTTCTCGAGCCCGACGAACTGGAACTCGAACCCGCCCCGCACCAGCCTCAGGCGGGACAGGCTGATGTACAGCGAAACGAGCAGCGGGAAGATCGACACGAACAGGATCGCGAGGAGCGCTGGCCAGATGAAGGCCGCTCGGACCGCGAAATTCGCCCCCAGCGACGCCCGCGACCGCGTTCGCTCCCCGAGGACCGAACGGGACGCGCGGCCCCCGAGGCCCGAACGGGATGCGCGGCGGCCTCGAGTCACCCTCACAACATCCATAGCCCCTACCGCTGGATGTTCAAGCTCGCGGTATATGCCTGCTTCTGCGTGTCGCGTCCTTCATCGTTCGTGATCTTCTCCCAGCCAGCCTCGATCTGTTTCATCGTCGCGTCCAGGCTGATCTCCCCGGCCAGGAACTGCGCGAGCGCCGTGTCGAGGACCACGCCCTGGTACTGGGCGGACTTGGGGGTCCGGAGGTCCAGGATCATGTTGGGGCTCTGGAGGCTGTCGCGGATGGCGCCCAGATAATTCTCGGCGGCGCCTTTGCTCATCCCAGCCTTCACCCACAAATCGATGTTCTCGAACTGCGAGACGCGGTACGGGTTGAAGCCGGTCTTGCCGAGGGTCACGTCGACGTTGGACTGCCCGGGCGCGCTCATGTACGACAGAAAGTCGAAGGCGGCGTCCTTGACCTTCTGGTCCACCGCCGCGTTGATGGCGCCCGACCAGCCGCCGAAGGCGGCGAACGGCGCATGGTTGACCCCGTCGACCGCATGCGGGCACGTCGTGGGGCTGCAGTCGACGAGCCGGCCGGTCGCCCGGTCGAGAACCCGCCGGGACCCGGGCAGGACCACCGCCCCGACCTTGTCCTGCACGGTCGAGGTCTTCGGGTCGACGGCAAGGGTCCCGATGTCGCCCCAGTCGACCGAGAGGGCGCAGCGGCCCGAAGTGAAGAGTCCGCGCGTGTCGCCGACGTCGAGGTTCAGCTCGTCCGCAGGCGCGTATTGCGTGGTCTTCTTGTACACGTCGAGTGCCGCCGCGAACCCCTCGTTGTTCACCAGCGGCTTCATGGTGTCGACATCGAAGAATGCGCCCTGACTGGTCCCCTTCCCCTGGAGGTAGGAACCCGCGATCGACCACGATATCCAGTACGACTGGGCGGCCCGCTTCTTTGCGATGCACGATCCGTAGTCGGCTTTGCCGTCCCCGTTCAGGTCCTTCCCGTTGTACCTCTGCGCGATCGCCAGATACTCGTCCCACGTGGCCGGCGGCTTCAGCCCGTCCCGCTTCAGCAGGTCGCTCCGGTAGTACACCATCTGGAAGTCGCCGTCCAGCGGGATCGTGTAGGTGCGCCCCTTGTAGGAAGCACTGAAGTCACGGAAGAAGGGGGCGATGTCGTTCCACTTCAGCGCCTGGTCGCCCTGGACGCGATCGGTGATGTCCTCCAGATAGCCGGGCGGAACGAAATCCCCCATCCACTGCGGATCGAAGACGAAGGCATCATAGCTGTTCGTTCCCGTCGCCAGATCGGCGAGAATCTTGTCGTACAGGTCGCTGAAGGGAACCGTTACCACCTTGATCTTCGCGCCGGTGCGCCGCGCGAAGTCGGGGGCACGCCGCTGGAGCGGCTCGGCGATCTGCGGCCCGGTGAACGTCAGGACGGTGACCTCGACGCCTTGGTGCGTGCTTCCGCCAGTGGGTTGGGTGGGTTGCGTCTTTTCGCCGCCTGCGCAGGCGGCGACCAACAGCGACATGCCGGCGACGCACGCGGCCCACCGGGGGAACGGACGGTTGGTCATGGTGTCCTCCTCTCGCGCTGTCTCCCCCTCCCGCGGCTGACGGCAGGATCACGGTTCCGCCTACGTTCCGCGGATGGAGTCGGGATCACGGGTTTTCTCCGCTTCATGGCCCCGAGCTGTCTCATGGTGCGAAAGGAAGTCACGGCGGCTGCACGTCGCCACGCGCTTCATCTCGGCACACCCGCTGGCGCTGCCACTGCCTCAAGCGAGCTCCTGCGCCTCCGCCTCGTCCCGAAAGATCGGATGACTTACTCTGCCATGGCCGCCTGGCGCGGCGCAAGGGGGGACATGGCGACCGAATTGGAACTTGTAGGTCGGATGACAAGGCCCATTCCCGCGCATCGCGCAGCAACCGGCAGAGGGCCCGCTCCTTGGCAAAGAGGCCTCGACGAGCCGCCCGTGGGGGGGAGCCGCCCGTGGGGGGCCTGAGGGGTGATCGAGGACGAGCACGGTGGCGGCCGACGCCGAGCACCGAGCCCTGGTCGGATTCGGCTTCCAGCCCCAGGGCCAGCAGCACCTCCAGCAGCCCCGCGGGCGTGGCAGAGGGCCCCACCGTCCATGCCGCAGCCGTCCGACCCCGGGCCGCCAGCAGCCGGCGGACGTGGCCGAAGGTCAGTCAGCCTGAGCAGGGCACGGTGCGAGCAGGTCGGCGCCAAAATCACCCACGGGGTCACGCCAGACCGAATGAGCGTGGTTGGCGCCGTCTTGGGTGTTGTCGTACTCGATGAGCAGGCGCGGGCCCTGCACGCGGTAGTAGTGCGGCTGGCCCCGCTCGAGTCCGCCTGCCCAGCCGAAGTGGAGCGTGCCTGACGCCGGCCCGGAGATCCGCTCGGCCTGGACGGCGGCCACTTCGTCAGGCAGGCGACCCAGGTACTGGTGGATCAGGGGCAGGAGCAGAGCCCGCTGCTGCGGTGTCATCTGGGCCGCGGCGAGCCCCTTGGGCGTGTGCTCGTAGCGCACCGCAGCCAGCTGGTCGTCCGACGAGCCCAGTGGAAGTACGCCAGCCTCGACAACCGGCCGGTTGGACTGGACGATGTCGCTCGGCGCCACGACCGAGAGCACCGCTTTGGCCTGCTGGTCGGGAGCCAGCGAATGGAGGAGCTCGCGGCCCAGGTCCTCCTCCGCGGCCAGGGGTCGCAGCACGCCGGGGCCGACCAGAGACGCCGTGGCGGGGTTGGCACCCAGGAACATCGGGCTGGCCGCGAGGTTGCCCCCGTGGATGGTGTAGTTGAGCGCCAAGTGGTGGCCGCCGACCCGCCAGCCCCACGACCCGGCACCCGGAGTGCCGAAGACGCTGGCGAAGTACAGCTGCGGGTCGCGCCCACGGTTGGGGGCGGCGCGGCCCGGATACGGCCGCTGCCAGCCCTCGACGGCGTCCAGGACGTTCTCCAGCCCCATGATGGTCGAGGCCGCGACGTAGCCGCGCGGACTCAGGCCACTCGCGACCAGCCGGTGCGCCAGCCGCTGCTGGACCGGACTCATCTCGGCGAGCGGCAGGCCGCCCTGTTCGGTGGGGGTGTAGTACCAGCGGGTCCGCTCGTCGGGCGCCGGGAAGGCGTAGCGCGCCTTGCGCCGCTGTGTCGACCCCAGCGATCCCAGCCAGGCGGTCGCTGCCTCCGCCATCCGGTCCAGCACCGGCTGCAGGCGGTCAGGATCGGGCTGGATAGGTGTTGGTGCGCTCATGGTCACACCGCCTGACAGATCAGCTAGATCAGCCGCGACCCGGCCCGGTCGCGCTGACCAACCGCCACCTCGTCGAAGTCGAAGAGGTCAGCCACCGCACCGGGCCAGGTCGTCGGTGGTGCTCATGGCCGCGTCGCCGAAGGCTCGGCGGGGTCGCCTGGGGTGGCGTGCGCGGGCACGTACGGGATCAGCCCCCGCCGCCACGCCTGGACCTGCAGCTGTTCAGGCAGCCAGCGGGCGTCCACCACCAGACCGTCGACCTGGATCATCCAGACCAGCGGGTTCTGGTCCAGCCTGTCGGACCGGCTGTACCCCGGGTCCAGCAACCCGATGCCCAGCATGTCCATGATCAGCCGGCCCTTGTTGGCCATGGTGGCCTGCTTGACCCCGAGCAGGTCGGCCAGGTCGTCGGTGCGCAGGTGCGGCCGCTGCGCCGGGTCCGCCAGGAAGTTGACCCGCCCGATGGCGTAGACGACGCCGGCCGCCCAGATCCGCCGGTCACCGCGCAGCAGCGGGGACGGCCGCCTGCGGGCGAGCCTGGCGGCCAGCTTGGCGCACAGCCGCGCGTACTCCTCATCCAGGTGCTCGGCGCAGAACCTGCTGGTGATCGCGGTGATCTCGTTGAAGACCGGCCGCAGCGCGACCGGCACCTTCGGCGCCTCGACAGCGTCCAAGCTCGCCGGGCTCCTCTCCACGCGTTGGCAACGGCTCCCTGCCCGCCCGACCATACCGTGAATCCCCGCCCGCACCCAGCCCGGCCGGCACCAAACGCAGGACGCGGCGGCACGCCTCCGGCCATCCGCCGGGGGACCACCCCAGACGGCACTGTTGCATTGAGCGATCAGCCCATCCGGCTGCCCCCACTTTGCCCCTCGAACACGGCAGACGACGTTCTCGATCGCGTGTTTCGAGCCGTTCTTGCTGGGCTCTCCATAGTAAGGAGCCTCCACTTCGCCGCGGTTCGCCGACGCCGTTCGCCTCAATGCAACAGTGCCGCTGAACATCGTGCCCAGGTACCTGCCGCGCTACGGCATGGCTCCCGAGTGGACCCGCGCGGTGCGCCCGCTGGTGCTCGTGTGGACCGCCATCGCCTTCGCGGTCACCCTCCTCTTCAGGGCCGACGTCGAGGCGCAGAGCGGGGCGTATGCCACCGGCGTGCTGGTGCTCATCTCGTCGGCGGCCGTCGCCGTGACACTGTCTGCCCGGCATCGCGGCCGGCGACCCGCTACCATCGCATTTGGCGTCATCACGCTCCTCTTCGCCTACACCACCGTCGCGAACATCCTCGAGCGACCCGATGGCGTAAAGATCGCCTCCTTCTTCATCGCCGCGATCGTCACCACCTCGCTGATCTCCAGGGTGACCCGGGCCACCGAGCTGCGCGTGACCGAGGTCCAGATGGGGAGACCGCCCGGCGCTTCATCGAGGAGGCGGCCAGCGGGGAGATCCGCATCATCGCCAACGAGCCGAACGAGCGCGACGAGCGCGAGTACTTCGAGAAGGAACGCGAGGAACGCGCGCACCACCACATCCCCGCCAGCGACCCGGTGCTCTTCCTGGAGGTGACCGTGCGCGACCCCTCGGAGTTCGAGTCAGTGCTCCGGGTCACCGGCGAGGAACGCTACGGCTACCCCATCCTGCGGGCGGAGAGCTCGGCCGTGGCCAACTCGATCGCGGCCCTGTTGCTCTACATACGCGACCAGACGGGCAAGCTGCCGCACGTCTACTTCAGCTGGACCGAGGGCAACCCAATCGTGAACGTGCTGCGCTACCTCATCTTCGGCGACGGCGAGGTCGCGCCCGTCACCCGAGAGGTGTTGCGCCACGCGGAGCCC
>DASYUT010000086.1 GCA_036000965.1 Actinomycetes bacterium | reverse complement strand
TGTTGCCGGGAGGCCGTCTCCCGGCGGTCCCCGTTCGATGTGGGGGGAGCTCGCTTCCCCCCACGGCCCCCCAAGAGCGCCTGTGCCATGGCCGGGCGGATCCCGGAGGGCGCCAGTGCCATGGCCGGGCGGATCCCCGAGGGCGCCAGTGCCATGGCCAAGCGGATCCCGCCGCCGCCACGGCCCCCAAGAGCGCCCGTGCCATCGTGCCGGGGGCGACGCGGTCTGGCAGGCACACGCTCCCCCACGGCCCCCAACGGTGCCGGTGCCATGGTCGGGGCTATTTGGCGGATCCATCGGACAATCCCTGGCCCTGGTCACGTGCCGGCCCTTGTCCCTGGGTCACGTGCCGGCGAGACAGCCTCGCACCTGGGACGGCACCGCGCCACCGGCGGCGAAGTCATGGGGGGTCCCCCGCCATGCGCCGGGAAGACCGGTGTACGACCTGGCGTCGCCTTCGCCCTCGAACGCCTGCCACTGGGGGGACCGAAGACCCTTGCTGGAGTACGGCGCGACCGCCGCAATACGGGCGCTCCCGTCGGGGGCACGCTCCACCAGCCATCTGGCCTGGAGCGATCTGTCGTCGACCTGCCACGCCTTCACGTACCACCAGCGCCGCCCGCCGCCCGGCTCCCTGAAGTAGCGCATCTCGACCACCTTGAACTCGCCGGCGATGCCCATCTCCTTGCGGATGACGTCGAGGGGCTGCCGCCGGGTCGCCGTCCCAGCCGCGGGGGTGGTCCAACCGCGGACGCATGTTGACGTCGCGGCGCCGCCGGCCGAGCCGGGTTGGGCCACGTCGGGGCCGAGCGGCGCGCTCGAGGCCGGCGCCCGGGGGGAGTCCGTCCCGGCTGGCGGGAGCACCGAGCCGGTCCGGTCCGCGCCGGCGAAGCGGAACGCGGCGGCGCCCAGCCCGACCCCGACCGTCACCAGCGCCAGGAGCCAGAGCAGCGGCACGAGCACCCGGCGGGCCTGTCCGCGGGGGCGTCTGGCCGCCGGTGACCGGGCGGGCGCCACGGATCCCGGGCCGCGGGCGGGCGCCGCGGGTCGCCGGCCGGGGGCGGACGCCCGAGAGGTGGGCGCCGCGGGTCCCGGGCCGCGGGCGAGGGCCTCAGGGGCGGGCGCTGGCGGGCGCAGAGCACGGGCGGGCGGCGGACGCGTGCCGCGGGACACCCCCGGCCAGGGCGCCGGGTCCGCCTCCTGCTGCGGCCCGGGCCGTCGGCCCGGCCGGGTGACGATGGTGTCGTCGGCCGACGGCCCGGGGGGATCGGCGCCCGCCCCGAGGGGGAGGGTGAGAGGCCGCGGGGCGGGCGTGGCCGCGGCGTCGGCCGCCCCGGGCTCGCCCTCCGGCAGCGACGCGGTGGGTGCGGTACCCGGCTGTGTCCGCAGCCGGGCCTGCAGCGTGGTCCTGGCTGCCCGGACCAGCTCGGTGCAGGTCGCGAAGCGGTCGTCCGGCGACTTGGCCATCCCCTTGGCAAAGACGGCGTCGAGCGCGGGCGGGAGGTCCTGGCAGGTCGCCCCAACCGGTGGCGGGGGGTCCTGCAGGTGGGCATAGACGACCGCCACGTCCGTTTCCCGCTCGAACGGCGCCCCGCCGGTCAGGCAGTGGAACAGCACGCAGGCCAGGGCGTACAGATCGGCCCGCCCGTCGAGCGGCCTGCCCTCGATCTGCTCGGGGGCGACGTACGGGATCGTGCCGACGAACTGGCCGGTCTGGGTGAGGTCCTGTTGGGACTCGAAGTGCTTGATGAGCCCGAAGTCGCAGAGGTAGCAGTGCTCGGAAGACCCCGGGCCCCAGCCCTGGGCGATGAGGATGTTGGCCGGCTTGACGTCGCGGTGGACGAGTCCCCGCCGGTGGGCGGCGTCCAGGGCACCCGCCACCTGGAACGTGATCGCGATGGCGCGCTCGGGGTCGATCCGTCCCTCCTGCTCGAGGAGGGCGCTCAGGTCCGGGCCCTCGACGTAGCGCATGGAGATGTACAGCAGGTCCTCGGCCTCGCCCGCGTCGTAGATCGGGACGATGTTCGGGTGCTCCATGCTGGCGGCCGTCTGCGACTCGCGGATGAACCGGCGCCGAAAGCCTTCGCTCTTGGCCAGCTCGGGCGCGAGGATCTTGAGCGCGACCTTCCGGCCCAAGCCGAGATGCTCGGCCCTGTAGACGACGCCCATCCCGCCTCGGCCGAGCAGCGCCTCGATGCGGTGGCCGACGAGGTTGGTGCCGATGCGCGGGTCCGTGGTCACACCCACTCTTGTATCACGGCGTCCGGGACGCGGGAACACGCTTTCGTCGCTTTCTCGTCACCCGAGATGCGGCTGCGGCTGGCCGTCACAGCAGCTCGGGCTCGGGCGGATTCATGGATGAAGGTGGGCTTGCTCACCCTCGGCAGGCGTAGCAGTCACAGCAGCTCCGGCTCATCCTCGGCAGGCGCAGGCAGTCACAGCAGCTCCGGCTCGGCAGGTCCGTGGAGGATGGACCAGGCCGGCGGCGCGTAGAGTCGCGTTCCTCGTGACCGAGAGCAGCGCAAGTGCACCGCCGGAGCGTCCCGGCTCCGCCACCCTGTTCGCCCGGTGCCTCCGCGGCCTGGAATGGGTGGTCGCTGCCGAGCTTCGCGGGCGGCTCGGCGCGGAGGTCGTGGCGACGGGCCACCGGGAGGTGCACTTCCGGCTGCCGGGCACGCCCACCGCAGCGCTCGGCCTGCGCACCGCCGACGACGTGTTCCTCCACGTGGGGTCGGTCTCCGGGCTCGACCACACCCGGGCCAGCCTTGAGCGGCTCGGCGACGCCGCCAGCGGGCTCGACGTCCGCGGCACCGCGGAACGGGTCCGCGCGATGCGCGGCAGCGCCGGATCCCCCACCGGGGAGGTCACCGCCAGCGCCGGATCCCCTACCGGGGAGGTCACCGCCGGCACCGGATCCCCCACCCTGGAGGTCACCGCCAGCTTCCTCGGGCGCCGCAACTACAACCGCTACGACATCGAGGACGCGGTGGGCCGGCCGATCGCCCGGCGCCTGGGTGCGGCGTACCTGTCCAGGCGGGCCGGAAGGGTGGAGGCGGCGTTGTCGTGGCGCGTGCACCTGGCCGGCGACCGCGCCCTGATCGGCCTACGACTGGCCGCCAGGCCGCTGCACCGGCGCGCCTACAAGGAGCTGTCGCGTGCAGGGACGCTGCACCCGCCGCTGGCCGCCGCGCTGGCCCTGGTCACCGGCCTGCGGCCGGGCCAGCTCCTGCTCGACCCGTTCTGCGGTGCCGGCACCATGCCGATCGAGGCCGCCGCGCTGCAGCCCGCTCTGGCCGGCGTCGGCACCGACATCTCGGAGCCGGCCGTCCGTGCCGCCCGCGGCAACGCCCGGGCGGCACGGGCTCGACTGCGCCTGCTCGTCGCGGACGCGGGTGCGCTGCCGCTCGCCGGCCGTGTTGTCGACCGGGTGGCGAGCAACCCGCCGTGGCAGCGGCAGGTGGCGGTCGAGGGGACGGCCGCAAGGGACGAGCGGCGCGCCTGGCGGGAGCTGGCCCGGGTCGCCGCGCCCGGGGCGCGGATGGTCGTGCTCGTCGACGACGCCGGGACGCACGAGCGCCTGGTCCACGACGCCGGCCTGGTCGCCCGCGTGCTCGGGCAGGTCAGCCTGTCCGGACGCCACCCCAGCATCGTCCTGGTCCAGCACGCCCAGGACGAGCGCACCGCGCTGTTCGACCCCAAGGGCCTGTACGGCCGCGAGCTGGCCGCCGCCTTCGCCGGCACGAGCCACGAGAGCGGCGCCTGACCGCCAGCGGCCCTGCCGCTGCCCCGATTGAGGTGGTGCTGCGTGACCAGGCAATGATGCAGCAGGAACTCCCAGAGTGGCTGCTCGGCTCGCAGAGGCGAAGGCAGGTTGGAACGCAGGCCAGATGTCGACCAGGGGGCGCTGCACGCGCTGCTGCGACGCGTCCTTGGTGCCGGGCGGACGGTGGCTCGAACGCCAGCGGGCGTTGCCGCCCAGGTGTACCGGGTCGAAGCGGCGGGACGCGTGCTGTACGTGCGGATCGCCGAGGAGGACGACGAAGACCTCTCCGTCGACATGTCACTTCTGGAGCGCCTTCGAGTCCTGGGCCTGCTGGTGCCTGAGGTGGTGCACGTGGAGCCGTTCGACCAGGCCCTGGGCCGCTCGGTGCTGATCATGGGCGAGATCGCCGGCGAGCCCCTGGCGCACTGTCGGGACCAGCGTGCCGCACGCCGTGTCGCCCGTGCCGCCGGCCGCGAGCTCGCGGTGCTCAACGGCGTGGGCGTACAGGGCTTCGGCTGGGTGCGGCGCCAGGCTCCGGGCTGGCCACTTCGCGGAAGGTCGAGCACCTATGCGGGCTTTGTGACGTCCTACCTCCCCGACCCCTGGCCGGGGCCGCTGGCGGCGCTGTTCACCGTCGCGGAGCTGGACCGGCTCTGGGCGCTGGTGGACAGCGAGCGCCGCCGGGACCTGGCGTGCGCCACATTGGCGCACGGCGACTACGACACCACGCAGATCTTCCAGCTCGACGGGTATTACACCGGGCTGATCGACTTCGGCGAGATCCGCGGGACCGAGCCGCTGTTCGACGTCGGGCACTTCTCCCTGTGGGATCACGAGAGCACGCCGGTGCCGCTGCTGCATGACCTGCTCGCCGGCTACGGCGAGATCGCTGCGCTCCCGGCAGGGCACGACGAGCTGGTTCGTCGCTCGGCGACGCTGCTGGGGCTGCGGCAGCTGGCCAGGTGGCTGCGGCCGCCTCGAAGCCTGGAGCGCGATCATCCCGCGGTCACCGGCCGGGTGGCTCGTCTTCGCCAGCTTCTCGGCATCCCGGGCATCGGCTCGTAGACCCGACACTGAGGTCGATGCGTGCAAGAGACGGTCGTCGTGAAGAGCAGGGGCAAAGTGGAAGACGGCCTTTCTCAGCGAAGTTGACGAACCGCAGACGGTCTTCCCTCAGGCCGGCCGCTCCTCTGGCTTGGCACGTCCGAGGTGACCATGTAGCCTCTAAACTCGCCTTGCATAACCATTTCCCGCGTGGAACCCTTACTTGAGGCGTTCGCTGACCTGTGAGAAGGGCGCTGTGCTACTGGGGTTCACCGTTGTGAACGTGCTCTCGCTACGCGACGAGCAGACGCTCTCCCTGGTCTCCGAGGGCCTGGATGACAGCCCAGCACGGCCAACCGGGGTCATGATCGACGGTCGACCTGTGCGGGCGCTGCCGGTGGTGGGCATCTACGGGGCCAACGCGTCGGGGAAGTCGAACGTGCTGGGTGCGCTGCGGCAGATGCGTGCGGCGGTCCTGGACTCGCATGCCGAATGGACCCGCATCGACGGGGTGCCACGCACCCCGTTCGCGCTGGAGCCTGAGGGGGCGAAGGCGCCATCGTGGTTCGAGGTCGACCTTGTGATCGGCAAGACCCGCTGGGTGTACGGCTTCGAGCTCGGCGACACCCATGTCGAGGCAGAATGGCTGCACGTCTACCCGCGCGGCCGGCGGCAGGTCTGGTTCGACCGCGACGCCGACGCTGCCGAGCCTTTCCGCTTCCCTGGTGACCACCTGAAGGGGGAGCGGGCGATGCTGGCCAGGCTGACCCGGCCCGACGCCCTGTTTCTCTCGACCGCGGCGGCGTACAACCACCCGCAGCTCTCGGTGCTGCACCGCTGGTTCCACGGCAACCTGTGGCTGGTCACCCCTGAAAGCGACCGAGCGGAGCGGGAGCGGTCACCTCGAGGCGGCTGCTCACCGAGGACCGCACGCGGATCCTGGACTTGCTGCGCATCGCCGATCTCGGCGTCGACGAGGTCGAGATCGTCAGGCAGGATCCCGACCCGCCCCGGGTCCGTCTCGTCCGCACGAGCACCGGTCGGCGGATCCCGTTCGACTTCGACAGTGAGTCGTACGGCACACGCAACTGGTTCGCGCTGCTCGGGCCCCTGTTGCTCGCTCTGAAGGACGGGGCGGTGCTGCTCGTCGACGAGCTGGACGCGAGCCTGCATCCCGCGCTGGTCGCCGAGTTCATCCGCCTTTTCCAGGATCCCGCGGCCAACCCGAACAACGCTCAGCTCATCTTCACCTCTCACGACACCACGCCGCTCGGCGCTGCGACCGGCGACCGACCGCTCGGCCGTGAGCAGGTCTGGCTGACCGAGAGGCGCGCCGACGGCGCAACCGAGCTCTACCCGCTCACCGACGCCCACCCCCGCAAGGATGAGAACCTGGAGCGCGGCTACCGCGCCGGCCGCTACGGCGGTGTCCCCCAGGTCGGCCCTGGCCAGATCGTTCGCGCCGTCCGCCACCTCCACGATCTGGACACCCACGCTGGAGCGAGCGGGTGAGCCCTCGGCGGGCGGAGCGCGACCGGCCGCTGCGACGCCCGCCAGGTCCGGATCGCAGGCGGCGCGTCTTGCACCTGTTCGTCGAGGGCGAGGTGACCGAGGCGAGCTACGCCGACCGGATCAACGAGCACTTCGGCCAGCAACGGCGGTTCCACCTGAAGGTGCACGAGCGCAGGACCGGCGGCAAGCCGCCTGAGCTGGTCGACGCGGCGATCCGGCTGCGCACCGAAGAGCTGCCACAGGCCGCAGACCGTCGTGACCCGGGCTTGGAGCCGGAGGTCTGGTGCCTGTTCGACCGCGACGAGCACGGTGAGGTCGACGCCGCCGTCGCTGAGGCGACCAGGCACGGGATCCGGGTCGCGTTCTCCCACCCCTGCTTCGAGCTGTGGTTGCTGCTGCACTTCCAGCTGTTCGCCACGCCGCTCAGCGACCGCTGCGGGGACCTCACGCGCAAGCTTCGCCAGCACGCCGGGTTCCAGCGCTACGACAAGCGTGCCGTCAACTACCGCGCCGGCGTGGTCATCGCCTCGGTGATGCTGTGGCTGACCAGCTGACCCGCCGCTACGATGCGCCGGATGTTGTTTGGTGTCGGTGGTGACGCGGAGGTGTGACGGTGCCAAGAGCCCCGTTCCAGATTCTCGTGCTGCCGTTTCGGCGAACCGTACCAGGCGAGTTCGAAGTTGCGGTCCTGCAACGGGCCGACGACGCCAACTGGCAGGGTGTGGCCGGCGGCGGGCAGGTCGGCGAGTCGGTCGTCCAAGCCGCGCGACGCGAGGCGCTGGAGGAGGCGGGCGTCCCAGCGACCGCGCCGCTGTATGCGCTCAAGACCCATGACACCGTGCCGGTGTCCAGTTTTGCGGCCAAGGACCAGTGGCCGCCCGGCACCTATGTCATCCCACAGCATTGCTTCGCCTGTGACCTGACCGGCATCGACATCGCGCTGTCCCATGAGCACACCGCCGTCCGCTGGGCCAGCCTCGACCAGGCGTATGCCCTGCTGCGCTACGACAGCAACAAGAACGCCCTGTGGGAGCTTGCGGAACGGCTGCGACGAGACGATCTTCCCCAGCCGTGCGGCGACGCCTGACCACAGTCGATTGGGCACCCGCCGCAGCGCTGGCTGTCGTGGTCGTCTTGAGCCCGCCGCAGCCTGCTGGTCCCACGATCTCAAGACATCTGGCTCCGTACCGGAAGGGACTCACGCACCCCCGGGTCCGTCAGACACGACCTAATGCATCTGCATGGTGCAGCGTCATATGGGCGGGTTCTTCCCCTCGCGCCCTCCGGCAGGTAGTGTCTCGCTTGTCAGCTCACATGGCTGTCAAGGGAGTGGTGCATGGACCACCCTGCAACCGCACCACCTCGCGGGTTTACTCCGCAGGATCTTGAACGCCTGCCGCGCGAGCAGCGCCTCCAACTTGGCTGCATGTTGGTCACCGAATGGGGGCTGCAGGTCCTGGAGGTGGATCGCCGGGCCGATTACGACGACCTGGTCGTCCAGGTGGAGCCGTTGCTTCGCGCTCGACGCGCTCGGGTCCGCTTGGCCTATCGCACTCCCTGCCGTGATGACCTTGCAGTCTTGGCCGAGCTTGCCAGGAATGATGGACTTGCGGATTTCCTGCTCATCGCGATGAGCGAGGAGGACGGCAGCAACCGGCCTGATGGAAATCACTACATTCCGGCTCGTACTTTCATAGAGCTGCTAGAGGGCTCGGCGCTCGTGCGATGGGCTGGAGGTGTTCCAGAGGCTTCAAGGCGAGAATTTGCATGGCTTCAAGCACACCAAGCAAGGATGCTGACAGCAGACACGGTCGGTCTGCGCTGGCTGCCGGCACTGGCGCTCAACAAGGTCCCGTGGCCGCTGCGTGGACTTGGCGGAACCGCCGACGACTTGTTCGAGCGGATCTTCTTCCGTGTGATGACAGGGCGGTTGCGGCAGGGCCCCGGCAAAGTCGAGATTTGTCCAGTTCGTACCACGGACGCGCTGGCCCCGGTCTCAGGTAGCAGGCAGCTCGCGTGTGGCGTCGCGAGAGCGCCAGGAGACCAACTCGGACATTTCGCTACTTTGCCGGGGCCCTGGGGGCCGGCCGTCGGTCGATACCTGAAGGCGGCTATTCGCCCTGTCTGACTTGCGCGATCAGCCCGGCAAGCTTCTCAGCCGTTCCGTTCACATCGTATTTTGCCGCGTTCTGACGGCAGCGATGTGCCACCTCCGCTCGAAACCGCGGTTGCTCTATCAACCTGCCCAGCCCCGTGGCGATCTGAGAATGGTCCATCACCATGGCTCCGCTGTGAATCTCGGGATAGGCTACCGTGTTGGGGACCACGCAGGCGGCGCCAGCGTAG
>DASYUT010000085.1 GCA_036000965.1 Actinomycetes bacterium | reverse complement strand
GCCGCCAGCGGGCGGTGCGGGCGTTCGCCACCCACGCCGCGGCGTACCCGTGGGGGTGGACGCCGCAGATGGTCGATGAGTGGTGCACCGACCTGCGCACCGTGCGCCGGTTGCGCCGGTCGACGCTGCGCGGCTACCAGGCGGCTGTCCGGGGGTTCTGCGCCTACCTCACCGACCCGGCCTACGACTGGCCACAGCAGTGCCAGCGCCGGTTCGGCACCCACCCCGTCCAGGTGGTCCACGAGTGGAACGCCGCCGTGCACGCCCAACAGGCCGAAGCCGACCCGTCCAAGCGGGCGTTCACCCTGGCCGAGCTGCAGGCCTTCTTCGACCACGCCGACGCCCAGGTCGCCCGCATCCGCGCCGCCGGCCGCAAGGGCTGGCTGCCCACCTTCCGCGACGCGGTGCTGTTCAAGGTCGCCTACGCCTACGGGCTGCGCCGCAACGAGACGCGCATGCTGGACGTGGCCGACTTCGGCCGCAACCCCCACGGGGTGGAGTTCGGCGAGTACGGCATCTGCCACGTGCGCCACGGCAAGGCCACCACGGGCTCTGCGCCCAAGCCCCGCAGCGTGCTGACGGTCTGGGCCTGGGTGCCGGAGGTCCTGCAGGAGTGGGTGGGGCAGTTCCGGCCGCTGCTGGCGCCGGCGGGCAGCCCGGCGCTGTGGCCCTCGGAGCGGGCCGCGCGCATCGGGCTGCAGCGGATCAACAGCCGGTTTGCCGCCTACCGCGACGCGCTGGGGCTGCCCGGCGGGCTGGACTTCCACTCGCTGCGCCGCTCGTATGTCACCCACCTCGTCGAGGACGGCTGGGACGCCCGGTTCGTCCAGGAGCAGGCCGGCCACGAGCACGCCAGCACGACCTCGATCTCCGCCTGCGTGTCGGCGGACTTCCGCACCCGCACCCTGCGGCGGGTGCTGGACCAGACCGTCCAGGCCGCGCTGCGCAGGAGTGGGAGGGCGACGTGAGGATCCGACGCGAGGTCAGCTACCAGTGGCGGCTGCGGGAGGTGATGGCTCAGCGTGGCCTGTTTGCCACCACCGAGCTGGTCCCGCTGCTTGGCGAGCGGGGCATCACCCTGTCAGCCTCGCAGGTCCACCGGCTGGTCACCGGCATCCCCGAGCGGCTGTCGCTGCCCGTGCTGGCGGCGCTGTGCGACATCCTGGAGTGCACCCCGGCCGAGCTGATCGCCACCCGCGCTGGCAATGCCGCGCCACGCAAGACCGGCACCGGCGACGCCGTGGCCGCGGCCGAGCTGCCCACCGACCTGCGGCCCCGCCGTGCCCGCCTCCGGCCGGAGTGACCGGTCGCCCCCACGCCACCGCAGAGCAGCACGAACCCTGTGCCCGCTGCGGTCGCCAAGCAGCCAGGGCCGCGAACTGGCAAGACGGGCTGCTCTGTCGCACCTGCTACGAGCGGGCTGTCCGCACCTACGGGCGATGCGGTGGCTGCGAGGTCGATCGGCTCCTGCCCGGCCGCCGCGCCGACGGCACCGCGATCTGCCGGGACTGCGCCGGCATCACCCGCAGCTTCTCCTGCAGCCGCTGCGGCTTCGAGGGGCGGCTGGGTGCCGGCCGGCTGTGTGAGCGATGCACCCTCACCGACAAGCTCGCCGCCGCCCTGGATGATGGCACCGGCCGCGTCAACCCCTCGTTGACGCCGCTGTTTGCTGCGCTCACTGCCATGGACAAGCCCACCAGCGGCCTGACCTGGCTGCGCAACCCCAAGGTTCCCCAGCTCCTGGCCGACCTGGCCACCGGACGCATCCCCCTGACCCACGAGGCGCTGCACGCGGCGCCGAGCTGGCGGACCGCTGCCTACCTGCGCGACCTGCTGATGACCTGCGGCGTGCTGCCCACCATCGACAAGCAGCTGCTGCACTACGAGGCCTTGCTGCACCGGCGCCTGGCCGACCTGGCCGCCGCCGACAGCCCCCACCTGCGGCTGGTGCGCCAGTTCGCCGTCTGGTACCAGCTCCCACGCCTTCGGGCCACGGCCACGACCCGACCCCTCACCCCCAGCCACCGCCAGTTCGCCAGCGACCAGCTCACCCAGGCCCACCGGTTCCTCGGCTGGCTGCAGGCGCGCGGCCGCACCCTGGCCCAGGCGACCCAGGCCGACCTGGACGCCTGGCACGCCACCCACAACGACCACCAGCGGCGATGCCTGCGGGCGTTCCTGCGCTGGGCGATGCGCGCCGGCCACCTGCCCAGGCTCGAGCTGCCGCCGCTGCCGGTCCGCCGGGCCGCGCCGCTCACCCAGCACCGCCGGCTGGAGCTGCTCGGCCAGCTGCTCACCGACGAGGACCGCCCGCTGCGCTCCCGCGTGGCCGCCTGCCTGATGCTGCTGTTCGCCCAGCCAGCCACCCGCATCGCCCGCCTGACCATCGACGACCTCACCCGCGCCGCCGACGGGCAGGTCTTCATCCGGTTCGGGGAGCCGCCCACCCCGGTGCCCGAGCCGTTCGCCACCCTGCTGCTACGGGCCACAGCCCAGCGGGACAACCTCCAGACCGCCACCAACCCCCACGCCCGCTGGCTGTTTCCCGGACGCCGAGCCGGCCAGCCGCTGCACGCCAGCCACCTTGCGGAGCTGGTCCGTGACCTCGGCGTCCCCGCCCTGGCCGGCCGGACCGCCGCGCTGCGCCAGCTGGTCCTCCAGGTCCCAGCACCCGTCGTCGCCCAAGCGCTGGGCTACCACCACAAGACCACCACCCGGGTCGCGACCGAGGCCGGAACGCCCTGGGTCCGCTACGCCGTCGGCGACCACAGCAGGTGGCCTCAACCTGAGTGACCGGCAGGGAATACGCGCCCCTTATCACGCGATCATGCCGGTAGTTTCGCGGGTTGAAGTGACAGGTCCTGGGGTCTCGCGCGGCTGGCAGGAAGGCTCGACCGGGTCGTTCGCGCTGTCACTCCGACAGGGGAAGCCAATATGAACAAGTCCCTGCGCGGGATCGCGGATTTAGAGCGCTGTCACCGAAGCCACTGGCCGTGGCCGGGCATCCTTCATGTGGGCGGCGGGACTGAGGCGGTTCCACGTCGGCAGCGCCCGGGCGAGCTTGGATGGTCCATGCACGCGGATCCGATCGGCCCGGAGGGCGTCCACCCATCTGATGCGGCCAAGGTGCCATTCGATCAGGGCCTTGGCTTCCGCCTCGACGAACAGATCGACCTCGAAGCCCGGGGGGGTCGCGCACACCTCCGAGCGTTCCCCGTGGAAGATGATCCACGACCGGGCTTTCTTCTTGGGGAGTCCCCAGAAGTCGAACTGCACCACGACGCGACGCTTGGGCAGGCGCTCGCGGGCGAGGAACCGGCCGGCCCACGCGTGGAGCACCAGGCCGGCATCCAGATGCTCGGGGGCAAGCTCGATCCAGCGCTCTCCCCACGTTCCCAGGGCTGCCATGACCGCTCCCAGGTCCCTTCCGGCCTCGGTGAGGTGGTACAGGAAGCCTCGTCCTGAGGGATGCGGGGTCGCATGGACCACCCCGGTCCGTTGAAGCTCCCGCAGCCGCATGGTGAGGAGCGTCCGGGAGATGCCCGGGGAGCCCGCGGCGATCTCGGTGAAGGTGGTGGCGCCGTCGAGCATGTCGCGGAGGATGATCGGTGTCCACCGCTCCGCCAGAACCTCAGAGGCGCGGGCGACCGGGCAGTACTGGCCGTAGGTCCGCATCCAGCGAGGATGGCAGCTCCCGACTCCGGGCGCTAGTCCATTTTTTGTTCTATCCACCGGGGGTGCTCCGTCGGAGGATCAAGGCAGCAGCGGGGAGACAGGATCGCTGGGGATGAAACGCGAGGCCGCTCGGCCAAGCGCTCGAACCGATCGTGACGCCGAAGGAGCCACTGGCTCCGTTCGGCTGAGGAGGATGGCAGTGGCCCAAGGTCCACTACGGGATGGTCGCGAAGCGGGACCTGCATCCGAGCACGGAGGAACCGGGATGACTACCAGACCCCATGCAGACAGCTCGATGGCCCGCGCCGACCATCCCGCCGAGGTCCGTCAGGCGTACGAGCGCGTCCTGGCCGGAACCTCGGTACGCGGCCGCTTTGTCGCGGTCGGCGGCAATCGCGTCCACCTGCTGGTGATCGGCACGGGGCCGCCGCTCGTGCTGCTCCACGGCGGCGGCGGCTCAGGCGGGTTCTTCCTGCCGTTGCTGAACGAACTCCGCGGCGTCCGCGCGTTGGCCCCCGATCGGCCCGGGCAGGGGCTGAGCGACCCGATCGACCTCCCACGAGATCGCTACCGCCAGCTCGCGGTCGCCTGGGTCGACGGCCTGCTGGACGCACTCGAATTGGATACCGCCGCGCTGCTGGGCCACTCCGGGGGTGCGATGTGGGCGCTGTGGTATGCGCTGGCTCACCCGGACCGGGTCAACCGGTTGGTGCTGATCGGTCCGCCCGCGGTGCCCAAGACCCGCTGCCCGCTGCCGATCCGGCTGGCCGCCACGCCCGGAGTGGGAGAGCTGCTGTCGCGGTTGGTGCCGCCCAGCCCGAAGTCGGTGCTGCAGTTCGCGCATCACGCGGCCCGTGAGAAGGAGTCCCTCGCCCGCTACCCGGACCTGGTCGACCTGTTCGTGGCAACGTTCGGGGACCCGATCGCCGACCGCGCCACCAGGGCCGAGGAACGCGTGTTCGTCTCGCCATTCGCCTTGGTAACGGCTTCCGGGTTCCGCCGTGGTTCACGGATTCGGCCGGACGAGCTGCGACGGGTGGCCATGCCTACGCTGGTGATGTGGGGCAAGCGGGAGCCGCTTGGCGACGTCTCGGTCGCCCGGGCAGTAGCCGAACTGATCCCACAGGCACGACTGGAGGTGTTGGCCGGCGGGCACGGGCCATGGCTCGGCCAGCCTGCGCAGACCGCTGCGGCGATCGCGGACTTCGTACGGTAACTATTTGGGTTTCCCCTGTCGGAGTGGCAGCGCGAACGACCCGGTCGAGCCTTCCTGGAAGCTGCGCGAGACCCCAGGACCTGTCACTTGTCAGCCACAGCTCGTAGATCAGGGTGTCCGACAGCTCGGGGAGCCCGGTCATGGTGAGCCACGGCTTGGCCGAACTCGCGGGAGGACACGATCGTCCCACCTGCCGCCGGTTGCGACGGGGACATAGACGAGCCCGGCGTCCGGCGCAGTGATCACCTCTATGACGCGGCCGTTCTGTGCCTGGAGGTCAGCGATGCGGTCCTGTTGGCGGATCGTGATGGCCGCCAGGACACCGATGACCGCGACCACGGCGGCGGCAGCCGCCAGCCACAGCAGCCGGCTGGTGCGGGTTGGTTCCCGGGGCTGGACGGCGACAGCAGGCGCTGATGGCGTCACGGTGCCTCCTTCCACTCCGGAGCGTATGGGTCTCCGGTAGGAGCTCGGCGCCGGCCAGGCGACGGATTGCTAGTCGATGAGACCGGGATCAGCCTGTCACGGCCACCAGGGAGACCTGACGGAATACGCGACACTCGAATACAGGTCTCTACCGGTACCACGAGGCGCGAGACGAACCGTGTGGAGGGGAAGGGACTCCACCGCCGAGCCTGTCGCAGCAGGACGGCGAAGCTGGGGGCAGCCGCTTCCTGGAGGCCCAGGAAGTGGCGGGAGCAGCCCCGACAACGACAGGGCGGGCCGGCACCACCAGACGGCTCGGGCCTGGCAAGCAAGACGGGAAGGTGGAACGACGAGTGAACCAGTGGTTGAACCCCCGTAAGGGAATCACCGGCTCCAACCTGGTGGATGTGGGCCGGGATGCAGCGCACGCCAACCGCCTGCCCAGGCAGGAGGCGACTTCGAGCCGCGCTTTCTTTTGGGCGTGGTCGAAGGCCACGGGGAAGGTCTGCGGCGTACCCGTGGCGATGCTGCCGGGGAAGAGCTGGGCACCGCCCCCGTCAAGCGGTCGTCTTGTGAACGTGGGAACCCTCCCAGGGCTGCCCTTCCTGCCGCGCGGCCGGCGCGGTGGCGGGCAGGCTGGCCGTCGGCTGGTGGCTGTGGGAGGGGACGGAGCCCCCGTAGTAGTCCGAGCACGCGAGAGGCGTGTACATGGCGAAGGGGGGCAGCGAGTTCGCGGTCTTGGAGCTGGCATGCCAGGAGGTCGCCGGTGAAGACCGGCGCGCCGTGGCCGACCGCTGAGGAGGCGGAGGCGCGGGTACTGGGAATCCAGGCCAAGCTGCACCGATGGGCCATCGACGACCCCACGCGGCGGTTTGATGACCTGTTCAACCTTGTCTGTGACCCGGC
>DASYUT010000084.1 GCA_036000965.1 Actinomycetes bacterium | reverse complement strand
GATGGCGCGCTCCATCGCCAGGTAGGCCAGATCGACATGGCCGAGATGCACCAGCGTCGACGCACACGCCCCGTACACATCCGACAGCGCCGCGAACGCTGGGGGGACGTCGGTCTCCCGCGCGGTCGCTCGCGCAGTGGTCAGCAGGCTCGGCAGCAGCCCGCCGAGCAGGTCGAACCGGTTGGTCCAGTACGCGCTCCACGCGTAGCTCGCCGACTTCTGCAGCTCATCGACACTGCCTGGCTCGCCGTCGTCGCGGGCCGCCGTGATCGCGCGCCGGATCGCCACCACACCCTGGTCCTGCTCATTCTCGGCAACGTCAATGCGCGTGGGCCGGGCCAGCAGCGCCGACACGTCCACGTCCAACGCCCGGGCGATCTTGTGCAGCGAGACGAGCAGCGCCGTCTGCTTCTGGCCCTGCTCCAACTTGCTGATCAGGTCAACGCTGACCCCGGCCCGCTCGGCCAGCTCCCGCTGGGTCATCTGCGGGTCGCGCTCAAGCCGGAGCTGCCTGATCCGCTCACCGATGGTGCTCGGCCCGGTCGCCACGGCTGCCTCCTCGGTAGCGTCCTACATCTACCCATAAGAGGCTACCAGCACCGTCTTCGGCAGCATGCGACCACCCTGGGCGACACTCGCTTGCCTTGCTGCTACGACTCTCCTTACGGGTTTCAAGCCGGGCCGGCTCGGAGCCCTGCGCGCGACCGCCTGCGGCGGCCGTGCTCGGCTCGCCTCGAAGTCGCCGTTGCTGATGAGGGATCGGAGCTTGAGGATGACTTCGGCGCCAGACAGGCCCCAGCAGGCGCCGGTGAGGTCCATGTGGTCTTTGACGAGGTGGCGGCAGGCGCCCTCGATGACGCTGGTGGCAATGGGCCAGCCTCGGGCGAGGGCGGAGGGCACGCGACCGACATGACCGGGCGAGGGGACCGGCTGCGCGCGGCCGGGCATCCCGGCCGCTCCTCTCCACGACCTGCGCCCTATGGGTCCAGCTCGAGCCGGCCGCCTGAGCGGCGGCGGAGGGTCTCGCGCAGGTCGTCGCGGGTCCGGAGGGTCACGGCGCGCTTGGCCTGGTCGAGCAGCGCGGCCGAGGCGGCGGTGCCGTCCCCGGTCCGGTAGGTGACGCAGCCGCCGCCGAACACGTCGGCCGCCTCGGGCACGCCGCGGGAGCCCCCGACCTCGAAGCGGCTGACGCCCGGGGCCACGACCTGCCCCTCCCCCGCCGTGGGGAGGTCGCATGCCGCCGCGAGCCGGATCGTCACGCTGCCGGCCTCGGCCCGCGCTTGCGGCTGGTCGCTCACGTTGATGTTGATGTTGACGCTCGCGTAGCTGAGCTTGATCACCGACGCGCCGTCGCGGACGCGGAGGGCGCCATCCACCCCCGCGGGGAGCGCCCGGACGCAGGGGACGAGGGAGGCGGACGGCACTGACTGGGCCTCGAGCCAGAGCTTCTCGACCTGGGTGCAGGACCCGTCACCGCCGGTGTCGGCCGAGCCGTCGCCGGGGTTCCCGCTCGCCATGGCGAACGCCCAGACCATCGGGACGCCGGGGAGCAGCGCGAGCAGGACGAGGAGCCAGAGCCCGACGCGCCGCGCGTTCCAGCGCTGGATGGCGATCGGCCGTGGCGGCTCGGGCAGCAGCCGCACGAACTCGGCGTGCAGGTCGCGTCCTTGGGCGCGCATGAGGCGGCGGAGCTGCGAGGGCAGCGCGAGCCCGCGGGCGGCCGCGAACGCCTCGCTGATCTCGTCGACCGTGAAGGAGCGGAGCGCCCGCTGGTAGACGTGCTCGGGGCTCGAGCGGAGCGCGAGGCAGAGCAGCATGTTGGCGAGGTCGACCGCCTGGCGCCACGGGCTCGGGTGCACCTCGGCGAAGAAGACGTCGATGAGGTAGAGCTTGCCGTCGCGCACCAGCAGGTTGGCCGGTTTGATGTCGCGGTGGGCGAGGTTGGCGTCCCAGAGCCTGCGGACGACGGCCAGGCCCTGGTCGATGATGGCGTCGTCGACCTCGGCGTCGCTGATCTCGGTCGCGCCGTCGATGAACTCGAAGACGATCAGATACTCCCGCTCGGGGGTGATCTCGGCGGTGCCGACCGGCTCGGGGCTGGGCAGGCCGGCGCGCTGCATCAGCGACAGCGCGTAGTCCTCCTGCTGCACCAGCCGCCGCACGGTATTGAACGGCTTCTCGTCCTCGAGCCGCCCGTAGAGCAGCGCCCGCCCGAGCTTGTAGGAGCGGTCGGCGCGGAGGTGGCTGCGCGCGTAGAGCTTGGCGAACAGGTAGGTGTCCCCATGCTCGCCCTTGACCTTGACGCGCAGCGGGGTCGAGCCGGCCGAGCCGGAGAGGCCGAACGGCCTCAGCTCCAGCACGTGCAGTCCGAGCTGGTCGGCGAGGGCATTGCGGATCGCCTCGCCGCGGCGCCCGCCGACGTCGAGGTGGGCGCTCCGCCCGCGCCGGTAGGCGACCGGGAAGACCTCGTTGGGCACGAACAGGCGGTAGGCGGCGACCGAGACGGCCACGCCGATGACGGCGCCGACGAGCGCGTCGGTGGGGGCGTCGACGCCGAGGTAGATGCGGGCGAGGGCGAACAGGGCCACCAGGCCGGTCGCGACCCACTTGCCGAGCTGGCGCCAGCGGCCCACCGGGACGAGCGTGTAGAGCACGCCGACGAGGGTCGCGGCGAGCAGCGCGACCGGCCGGGACGGCATCGCCCAGCCGCTCCAGGTCCCGCGGACGTCCACGCCGAACGGCCGCGGGCGGTCCACCGTCGCCAGCCTGACAGCCGCGATGACGGCGAGGAAGGAGAACACGAACACGACCAGGTGGCGGATGCGCCGGAGCGCGAGCAGCGCGAGCAGAGTCCCCCAGCGGACGGCCCCGACCACGCCGACCGATCCGGTGGACGCGACGATCGCCTCCATCAGGCCGGTCAGGCCGGGGACGCGGAGCCCGCCGAGCCACCGCACCACGGCGTCGTCCCAGGCCGTGACCGCCACGCCCAGGCTCCGCCTTGCGGGACCGAAGGTGATCTTGGCCAGCGCGAAGAGCACCACGGCGGCGACCGCCCAGCGGACGCCGGTGGGCTGGATGCTGCGGGGCAGCGGCGGCGGCTCGCCGGTCGGGCGCCGGTGGCGGTCCGACCGGCGAGCGCGGACGGCTTCAGCGCCCGCCGGGCCGGCGTCACCCGGGTGCAGCTGGTGCGGGACCTCCATGCTGCTCATCCTGCGGCCGGATGTCCGCCGAGTCCATATCGTTCTGGTGTGGCAGCGTGGTCCCATCCAGCGCGACGGTGCCGACCCGGACCATGCCGGCGGAAGAACTTGCGGTACTCGCGCGGGCTCGCGGCCTTCTCCACATACTCCTTGCGGGTCATCTTGAGCGACGTCACCCGGTCGCCGAAGAGTTCCCGCACGTGCTCCCCGCTGCCCCACATGACCGGCGGCAGCGCCCCGCTCTGGGGCGCCGGCGCGTATGGCGCGAAGACCCCGAAGAAATCGGCGGCGAGCCCGTCGGGCGTGAAGTTGACCATGCCGACCGTGCCCCCGGGTCGGCATACCCGCAGGAACTCCGGCCCGGTCGTACGTGCAGAACTTCCGCGCTGCTGCTTATCGGTAGTTTGTTGACTACGGGCACAGGTAGAGGTGCAGCGGCTGTCCGGCACCAACCGCGTCAAGCAGCATCCCGAGCTGGGCCGGCGGGAGCGTACCCGACCACGCCCGCCACCAGCGCCCGAGCACGACCCACGGGGTC
>DASYUT010000083.1 GCA_036000965.1 Actinomycetes bacterium | reverse complement strand
TTCTGACGTGGCAGCTTCGATAGCCTCCTGGTTCTCAACAGCAGCACCAGCCGACCGCGGTAACGGTCGGTGAGGAGGCCGTCATGGCTACCGTCGCCAGTCTACTGGCCGAGCACGTACGCTTTCGCCTCACCTCGGTGGACCGGGTCTTTGTGGCCGGCTATGTCCCGGCGCTGATGACCCAGGGGCAGGTGGTGCGGTTCCTGCTGCATCGTGGCTACCCGATCCCCTCGCCGGCGGGCCTGGCCCACAACCACGACCGGCTGGTCCGCGACATCGAGGCGTTCATCGCTGCGCACGAGATCCCGGTGGTGCGCTTCGCCAAGCGCCAGTCCAAGGAGGAGGTCGCCCGGCCGTATCTGGCCGGAGCCGAACGCGAGGGTCGCGAGGGGGTGGTGCTGGTCGGCATCGCGCAGGAGCGGGTGGCGGGCTGGCGGGGCTGGAAGGACGGCGGGTCGGCCGGCCACCCGCACTTCACCTACCGGCGCCAGGCACTGTTCGTCAACCACTACTACTTCTACCTGTGGGACCGCGACTGGGGCCCGGCGTTCGTCAAGCTGTGCCCGTACGCGCCCTATCCGGTCTGGGTGTGGTGCAACGGCCACGAGTGGGCCAAGCGGCAGCTCACCCGGGCAGGGATCGGGTTCACCGCGCTGGACAACGGGCTGCGCGAGGTCGCCGACCAGGCCGCCGCCGAGCGCGTCTGCGAGCGCCTGGCGGCCGGGCATCTCCGTGTCTTTATCGAGCGCTGGCTGGCCCGTCTGCCGAGCCCGCTCACCGCCGCCGATCACGCGGCCGGGTTCCGCTACGACTTCTCGGTCCGCCAGCTCGAGGTCAGCGACACCGCGGTGTTTGACCGGCCGCAGGCCGCCCGGGCCTGGTTCGAGGCCGCCATCCGCGAGCATCTGGACCTGGGCCGCCCCGAGCAGGTCCGCCTGATCGTCGACCGCCGCATCACCCGCCGCACCCCCGGGCGCTTCCAGACCCGCGTGGTCACCCCCGACGTCGACCCCCACCTGCAGATCCACTACCGCTCCTCCAAGGTCAAGGCCTACCTCAAAGAGCACCGGGCGCTACGGGTGGAGACCACCATCAACGACCCCCGCGACTTCGGCGTCGGACGCCGGCTGAACGGCGAGAACTGGCAGGCGCTGCGCCGCATCGGCGTGGCCACCAACGCCCGGTTCCTCGCCGCCCTCGGTGAGGGGGCGCCGCCCCCGCCCGACGCGGCCACCCTTGAGGCGGTGGTCCTGCCGTCGGAGCGTGACGGCCTCCGAGCACCAGGACTGCGCTTCGGAGATCCGCGGGTGATGGCGCTGCTGGCCGCGCTGGCTGCCTTGTGTCACGTCACCGGTGGGCTCACCAACGCCGGGCTGTGCCGGCTCATGACCGGCCTGCTGGGACGGGACTACTCGACCCGGCAGGCCACCTACGACCTGCGCCGGCTGCGCCGCAAGGGCCTCATCCAGCGGCTCCAGGGCCGCCACGTCTACCAGGTCACCCCCTACGGCCGGGGGATCGCCTGCTTCCTCACCAAGGTCGCTGCGCGGGTGGTCGTCCCAGTGCTCACCGAGCTCGACACTGCTGGGCGGCCACACGCCCCAGCACCACGGCCGGTGATCCGCGCCTGGCGGGCCTACGAGCAGGAGGTCCACGCCCTCATCGCCGCGTCCGGGATCGCGGCCTGAGACTTGACTCGTTTGTGAACATCCAGTCCGCCAAGGCGGGCTAGCTGCCCCAACCGTCGAAGTAGGAGACGCAACTCCGGTCCCCGCTCGCCAGGGCTTGTCGATTGGCGGTGAACGTCTCGAGGGGTCGAGCTTCTCAAGCCTCCTCCGCACACCTGGACCTGCCCGGCAACGGTGGATCCCGGCTGATGCTTCCGCCTCTACGGGGCAATCTTGCCGACCGTCTCCTCAGGCAGCTTCCAGGCACACGTCCACGACCGCAACCGCCGGGCGGTCGAAGCACGATCCCGATCGAGCCCGCGTTCACGTCGGCCGCGCAGCGCGAGCGGTGGCGACCGCCGCCTGGTTCCAGGCATCTCACCGCGTCTCGCCTGCCGGGTTCCTGCGGCCGGGCATTGGCGAGCACCGTGACCGGCTCGGCATGGAGGCTGCCTCGACGCCCGGTCGGGGAGGCTTGACGGCTCCTCCAGGACGAGGTCCACTGACCGCGCGGCCTCCGCCGCTACACCCTCGGAGCCGACGGGGATCACGTGGAACCGGTCGATTTCATCGAGCCCACCCGGTCCGGCGGCCGTCCCAGCGATGGCGAGCCCGAGCACGTCTCCCAGGCCGGCGAGTCACGGCCCGACGCGTCCAGCCTGGGGGTCTCGGGGCTCGGAGGGGTCTCGGGGCTCGGAGGGGACTTCGTGACCCCGGTCGGGGCTCTCGTCACCCGGCCGCCGCTGTTCGTCCCCCCGGAGGCGACCATCGCCGAAGCGGCGCGGGCGATGCGCGAGGCGTCCGTGAGCTCGGCCCTGGTCGCCGACGACCCACCCGGCATCGTGACCGACGGCGACCTGCGCAACCGGGTCCTGGCCGAGGAACGCACGTCGGATACTCCGGTCCGGGCGGTGATGAGCCGGCCGCTCCGGTCGCTTCCCGCCGACGCGCCGCTGTACGCGGCGCTCCTGCTCATGCTCGACCAGGACTTCGAGCACGTCCCGGTGACCCGGGCGGGACGGATCGTGGGCATGGTGACCGACATGGACCTGCTCCGGCAGCAGGCCAGGAGCCCGCTGCTCGTGCTCGGCCGGATCCGGACCCTCGACCGGCTCGAAGCCCTCGAGGGGTACGCGCACGAGATCGCGGCGACCGCCGAGGCGTTGTTCGCGGGCGGCGTCGAGCCCGTCCGGATCGCCAGGGTCATCGCGAGCCTCGACGACGCCCTCACCGGCAAGCTCCTGCAGCTCGCCGAGGCGGAGCTCGGCCCGCCGCCGTGCCCGTACGCCTGGCTCGTGCTCGGTTCGGAGGGCCGGATGGAACAGGTGCTCCTGAGCGACCAGGACAACGCCCTTGTTTACCTGGAGGACACCGCCGAGGCGCGCGCCTACTTCGAGATGCTCGCTGGCCGCGTCGTCGCCGGGCTCCTGCAGGCGGGCTTTCCGCCCTGTCCCGGGGGCTACATGGCCACCAACTGGTGCCGGCCGCTGGCTGCCTGGCAGGACGTCTTCCGGCAGTGGATCCAGACGCCCGAGGCGCAGGCGCTGCTCGAGGCCGAGGTGTTCCTCGACTTCCGCCACGTCCATGGCGAGCTGTCGCCCGCGCCGCTGAACCAGATCCTGCTCACGGGAGCAGGCCGACAGCTGTTCCTGGTCCAGCTCGCGCGGGCCGCGACCAAGTTCAGCCCTCCCCTCGGCCCATTCGGGCGGATCCGGACCGACGGCGGCAGCGTCGACCTCAAGCGCGGTGGCATCGCGGCGATCGTGCTGCTCGCCCGGCTCTACGCACTCGCGGCCCGGTCGCTGGCCCGGTCCACCCTGGAACGCCTCGAGGCGGCGGCGCAGGCCGGAACACTGAGCCGGGGCGGGGCCGAGGCGCTCGCCGACGCGTTCCGCTACCTGACGCACCTGCGTCTCCGGGAGCAGCTCCGGCGGCTCGCCGCCGGCGGACAGCCGGACAACCGGGTTCCGTTCGGCGGCCTCTCGCCGCTCGAGCAGCGGCGGCTGCGGGACGCCTTGCGAACCGTGGTCGAGCTGCAGCGGGCGACCGCGCGCAGCTTCCAGACGGGTGAGTAGACGGGGACGCCGTGCACGAGCGAATGAGGACGCCGCGGCTGGCCGCCGCCGCCGCGCTCGGGTTCCTGCTGCTCAACTACCCGCTGCTGGCGCTGTTCGACTCCCCGGCCAGGGTGCTCGGCGTCCCGCTGCAGCTGGCGTACCTGTTCACGGCTTGGGCCCTGCTGATCGTCCTGGTCGCGCTGATCGTCCGGCGGCCGCGATGACCCGGGGCTGAGGGCGTGCTCCGCACCTGGGTCATCGTCGCCGTCTCGGCCGCCTACCTCGGCCTGCTGTTCGCCATCGCCTACTGGGGCGACAAGCGCGCTCGCGCCGGGCGGAGCGTGATCAACAACGGCGCCATCTACGCCCTCTCGCTGGCCGTCTACGCGACCTCCTGGACCTACTACGGCAGCGTCGGCCGGGCCGCCAGCCAGGGCGTCGGCTTCCTCCCGATCTACCTGGGCCCGACCCTCATGGTCGCGCTCGGCTGGCTCGTGCTCGGCAAGATCATCCGGATCAGCAAGCGCAACCGGATCACCTCGCTGGCCGACTTCGTCTCGGCCCGCTACGGCAAGAGCACGCTGCTCGGCGCGCTGGTCACGGTCATCGCCGTGGTCGGGATCGTCCCGTACATCGCCCTGCAGCTGAAGGCCATCTCCAACACCTTCAACATCCTCCGGCGCCACCCCGAGATCGTCACAACCACCGAGCTCGGCTCGGTGCCGCTGCTGGGAGACACGGCCCTGTACGCGGCCCTGCTGTTGGCGGCCTTCACGATCCTGTTCGGCACCAGGCACCTGGACGCGACCGAGCGGCACGAGGGCATGGTGGCCGCGATCGCCTTCGAGTCGATCATCAAGCTCGTTGCCTTCCTGGCTGTCGGGGTCTTCGTCACCTTCGGCGTCTTCACAGGCTTCGGCGACCTGTTCGGCCAGGCGGCCGCCGTGCCCGAGCTGACCCGCCTGTTCACGCTCGGCCCCGGGACCGACTACGGCACCTGGGTGTGGCTCACCGTCCTATCGATGCTGGCCATCCTGCTGCTGCCAAGGCAGTTCCAGATCGCCGTGGTCGAGAACGTTGACGAGCGGCATCTCAGCACGGCCACCTGGCTGTTCCCGCTCTACCTGCTGGTCATCAACGTGTTCGTCATGCCCGTGGCGCTGGCGGGGCTGCTCCGATTCGGGGGCGGCGGCGTCAACCCGGACACCTTCGTGCTCGCGCTGCCCATGGCCGAGGGGCAGCAGGCGCTGGCGCTGCTCGCGTTCCTTGGCGGGCTGTCGGCCGCCACCGGCATGGTCATCGTCGAGACGATCGCGCTCAGCACGATGGTGTCCAACTCGCTGGTGCTGCCCGTGCTGCTGCGGTTGGATGGCTGGTCATGGGTCCGGCGCCGCATGGCCCGGCCCAGAGAGCTGGGCGGGCTGATCCTCGGCATCCGGCGGGTGACGATCGTGCTCGTGCTGCTGCTAGGGTTCGCCTACTTCCGGGTGGCCGGCGAGGCGCCGGCGCTGGTGTCGATCGGGCTGATCTCGTTCGCGGCCGTCGCCCAGTTCGCCCCGGCCGTGCTCGGCGGCATCCTCTGGAAGGGCGGCACCCGGGCCGGCGCCCTGGCCGGGCTGGTCGCCGGCTTCGCCGTCTGGGTCTACACGCTGCTGCTGCCCAACCTGGCCCGCTCCGGCTGGCTGCCGCTCGGCTTCCTCGACGGGCCGTTCGAGATCGAGCTGCTCCGGCCCCAGCAGCTGCTCGGCCTGGAAGGGATGGACGAGATCAGCCACGCCATGTTCTGGAGCATGCTGGCCAACCTGGGCGCCTACGTCGGCGTCTCCCTTGTCGGGCGGCCCAGCCCGGCCGAGCACGGCCAGGCGGCGCTGTTCGTGGACGTGTTCAGCCGGCCGCGAGAGGGCGCGGACGCCCGCTTCTGGCGGGGAAGCGCCTCAGTCGGGGAGCTGCGGGACCTGCTCGAACGCTTCCTCGGGCCGGCTGGGGCCGAGGAGGCGCTCGCCGGCCACGCCCGCGGACGCGGCCTGGACCTGTCCCCCGGCCTGGCGGCCGACGCCGAGCTGATCCACCACGTCGAGACCGTGCTGGCCGGGGCCATCGGCGCCGCCTCGGCCCGGGCAGTGGTCGCCTCCGTGGTCGAGGAGGAGCCGCTCGGGTTCGGCGAGGTGATGGAGATCCTCGACGAGGCCTCCCAGGTGCTCGCCTACAGCCGGGAGCTGGAGCGCAAGTCGCGCGCGCTCGAGCTGGCGACCGCCGAGCTGCGCGCGGCCAACGAGCGGCTCCAGGAGCTCGACCGCCTCAAGGACGACTTCGTCTCGATGGTCACCCACGAGCTGCGCACGCCGCTCACCTCGATCCGTTCCTTCTCCGAGATCCTGCTCGACAACCCGGACCTCGACGAGTCCGAGCGGGCGCAGTACCTGCGCATCCTCGTCGAGGAGGCCGAGCGCCTGACTAGGCTCATCAACCAGGTGCTCGACCTGTCCAAGCTCGAGTCGGGCCGGGCCGAGTGGCGCATCGCCGAGGTCGACCTGAAGGCCGTCGTCGAGGACTCGGTCGCGACCACCGCGCAGCTGTTCAAGGAGGGGCATGCCACGCTCGAGGTGCACGTTCCGGCCAGCGTCCCCCCCGTCGCCGCCGACCGCGACCGGGTCATGCAGGTGTTGTTGAACCTGCTGTCGAACGCGGCCAAGTTCTGCGACCGGCAGGACGGCCGGGTCACCGTGGACCTGCGCGTCGACGGGCCGGATGTGCGGGTGGACGTCCGCGACAACGGCCCGGGCATCCGGCCCGAGGACCAGCAGGTCGTCTTCGAGAAGTTCCGCCAGGGCGGCGACGCCCTCACCGACCGGCCGCAGGGCACTGGCCTCGGGCTGCCGATCAGCCGCCAGATCGTGAGCCACCTGGGTGGCGGGCTATGGGTCGAGAGCGAGCCCGGGCAGGGCGCGACCTTCTCTTTTACACTGCCGGTGGCACAGGCGCCGGTCGGCACAAAGGCGGCGAGCTGATGGCGAGCAAGGTCCTGATCGTCGACGACGAGCCGAACATCGTGACCTCGCTCGAGTTCCTCATGCGGCGCAGGGGCTACGAGACCCGCGTCGCCGCCGACGGCGACCTGGCCCTGGAGGAAGCTGAGCGCTTCCAGCCTGACATCGTCCTGCTCGACGTCATGCTCCCGCGCCGGGACGGCTTCGAGGTCTGCCAGCAGCTGCGCGCGACCGGCCGCAGCGACCTCAAGATCGTGATGCTCACGGCCAAGGGGCGCGAGACCGAGATCGCCAAGGGCATGGCGGTGGGCGCCGACGCCTACGTCACCAAGCCGTTCTCCACCCGTGAGCTCGTCGACCAGGTCGCGCGTCTGCTCGAAGGCGGCTCGTGAACGCGAAGGCCAAGTTCGCACTGGCCCTGGCGATCCTGTCGCTCGCTGTCGGGGCGGGCGTCGCCCTGCTCGCCGTCGGCGTCTGGTCGAGTGTCAGCCCGGGCGACCAGGCCGTCCTCACCCGCGTCCTGCGCGAGCAGGCGGCGCTCGTGGCCACGGGCGGGCTCCTGCTCCTCGCCGGGCTCGGGGCGCTGGTCGCGCTCTTCTTCAAGCTCTACGTGGCCGCGCCGCGGCGTCTGGCCACCGAGACCAGGCTCATCGCCTCGGCCAACCCCGACCACCGCCTCGAGGTGCGTGGGCCGGGGGAGGTACGCGAGCTGGCCGTCGCCGTGAACGAGCTCGCCGACCGCTACCGGTCGGCCCGGTCGGACGTCGAGGGCCAGATCGCGGCCGCCCGGGCCGACCTGGAGCGGGAGCGCAACCGGCTCGCCGCGCTCATGTCCGAGCTGACCCTGGCCGTGCTCGTCTGCAACGTCGAGGGCCGCATCCTGCTGTACAACGCCGCGGCAAGGCAGCTGCTCGACCGTCCCGTCGGGCTGGTTGGTCTCGGCCGCTCGGTGTTCGGGATCGTCGACCGGAGCCTGATCGCGCACGCGCTTGCGTGCGTCCGCGACAGCTCGGCCGCCTCGCACCCGGCCATGACGGCCAGGGGCGACAAGCTGCTCCGGGTGCAGATCGCCCCGGTCGCGGCCGAGGGCGGGGAGCTGGCCGGCTTCGTGCTCACCCTGGACGACATGACCCGGCGGGCCGAGATCAGCGAGCGCCGCGACGCGCTCCTGCGGGCGCTCACCGAGGGGACGCGCGCGTCGCTGGCCAGCATCCGGGCAGCCGTGGAGAGCATGCTCGACTACCCGGAGATGGAGTCCGAGCAGCGGCGCCGGTTCGTGGAGATCATCCGGGAGGAGGCCACCGGCCTCGGCGCGCAGGTCGAGCGGGCCATGAGCGAGTCCTCCGGCTACCTGCACGACCAGTGGCTGCTGGCCGACATGCTCGACCGCGAGCTGCTGACCGCCCTCGGCCGCAGCCTCGATGGCGAGGCCGGGGTGCGCGCCTCGATCGACGAGCCGGGCGACGAGCGCTGGCTGCGGGTTGACAGCTTCGCGCTCGTCCGGGCCGTGACCCACCTCGCCGGCCGGCTGCACGCCGAGCGCGGCGTGGACGAGATCGGGCTCGCCGTGCGCGGCGTCGGGCGGCACGCCGAGCTGGACCTGCGCTGGCTGGGAGCCCCGCTGGACGCGGAGACGCTGCGATCGTGGACGGAGCAGCCACTTGGGCCGGGCGGGAGAGGCGCCGCGTCCACCCTCAAGGAGGTGGTCGAGCGGCATGGCGGCGAGCTGTGGTGCCGCCAGGACGAGGCGGGCCGCGGCGCCTACGTGCGGCTGCTCCTGCCCCTCGCCGAGGTCGTGCCGGGCCCGCCGCCGGTGAACCCGGCCGTGCCGGATGAGAGCCGGCCCGAGTTCTACGACTTCGACCTGTTCGGGGCGGCCGAGCATGCGCCTGCATGGGACGAGCGGCGGCTGGACGAGCTGGCCTACACCATCTTCGACACCGAGACGACCGGGCTGAGCCCGTCCGAGGGGGACGAGATCATCTCGATAGGCGCGATCCGGATCGTCAACGGGCGGCTGCTGCGCCAGGAGACCTTCGAGCAGCTGGTCGACCCGCGGCGAGGGGTGTCGGCCGCCTCCCAGCGCGTGCACGGCATCTCGCCGGAGCTGCTCCGCGGGCAGCCGACCATCGAGGAGGTCCTGCCCGCCTTCGCCCGCTTCGCATCAGACACCGTGCTCGTCGGGCACAACGTCGCTTTCGACATGCGGTTCCTGCAGCTGAAGGAGGCCCAGACCGGCGTGCGGCTCACCCAGCCCGTGCTGGACACCCTGCTGCTGTCGGCGGTCGTCCACCCCGACCACGAGGAGCACTCCCTCGAGGCGATGGCGGCACGGCTCGGCGTCAGCGTGATCGGGCGCCATACCGCGCTCGGCGACGCGATCCTCACCGGCGAGATCTTCCTCAAGCTCCTCCGGCTCCTGGGCGCGCAGGGCGTGGTGACGCTGCGAGATGCACGGGAGGCGGCCCGCAGGACCTACCAGGCGCGCGTCAGCAACTCCCTGTACGCGCGCGGCTGAGCGACCCCGGCGTAGCGCGGACGAACCGGTGGTACCGGGGTCTGGAGTGGAGGTATACGCTTCACATGTTTCCAGGTTGGTCCCGGTTTGGGAGGTGGTCGGTATGGCTGACGAGGCTGCCGAGAGACGGGCTGCCGCCACGCACGAGGAGGATCTGGACGCCCTGGCCGCCCGCCGCTTCCGGGTCGGCGTCGTGCTGACCCTGATCATGCTGGTCGTCTACTTCGGCTTCATCCTGCTCATCGCGTTCAACAAGCCGCTGCTCGGGCGGCGCCTCACCGACGGCCTGAGCCTCGGGATGCTGCTCGGCGTGCTCGTGATCCTCGCGACCTGGGTACTGACCTGGTTCTACGTCGGCTGGGCGAACCGGGTCTACGAGCCCGAGATCCGGCGCCTCAGGGGGTGAGCGACATGGTGGTGCTGGCCAAGCTGGGTGACCCGGACGCGCTCGCGATCTCGTTCTTCGGCCTGTTCATCCTGGGCGTTCTCGGGATCAGCTACTGGGCGGCCCGGCGCACGCACACGACCGAGCAGTTCTACGCCGCCGGCGGCAACGTCACCGGCTTCCAGAACGGGGTCGCCCTCGCCGGCGACTACATGAGCGCGGCCAGCTTCCTCGGCATCGCCGGGCTGGTGGCCCTGAACGGCTTCGACGGGCTGATCTATTCGATCGGCTTCCTGGTCGGCTGGCCGATCGTGCTGTTCCTGATCGCCGAGCCGCTGCGCAACCTCGGCAAGTACACCTTCGCCGACGTGGTCGCCTTCCGCCTGCACCAGAAGCCAGTCCGGATCGCGTCGGCGGTCGGCACGCTGTCGGTGGTCGTCTTCTACCTGATCGCCCAGATGGTCGGCGCCGGCTCGCTGATCAAGCTGATGTTCGGGCTCGACTACGCGCTGGCCGTCATCATCGTCGGCGCCGTGATGATCGCGCTGCTGCTCCTGGGCGGCATGATCGCGACCACCTGGGTGCAGATCATCAAGGCGCTGCTGCTGCTCGGCGGCGCCTTCATCCTCGTCGTGCTGGTACTGGCCAAGTTCGGCATGAACCCCGTCAGGCTGTTTGCCGAGGCGGCCGACGCGAACGGCCAGGCGGTGCTCGCCCCGGGCACGAAGGTGGTCACCGGATCGTGGGACGCGATCTCGCTCGGGCTGGCGCTCATGTTCGGCACCGCCGGGCTGCCCCACATCCTGATGCGCTTCTACACCGTCCCCGACACCAAGGCGGCACGGTCGTCGGTCAACTGGGCGACCTTCCTGATCGGGCTGTTCTACCTGTTCACTTTCGTGCTCGGCTTCGGCGCCATGGCGCTGGTCGGGCGGGACACCATCACCGGCGTCGAGAAGGGCGGCAACATGGCCGCGCCGCTGCTCGCGCAGGAAGTCGGCGGGACGCCCTTCCTCGGCTTCATCGCGGCCGTGGCGTTCGCCACGATCCTGGCCGTGGTGGCCGGGCTGACGCTGGCCGGGGCGGCCGCGCTCTCGCACGACCTGTGGGTCAACGTCGTGCGCGGTGGCCAGGCGCCCGAGTCGGAGCAGCTGCGCGTGGCCCGCATCGCGACCGTGGTGATGGGCGCCATGGCGATCATCCTCGGGATCGCCTTGGAGGGCCAGAACGTCGCCTTCATGGTCGGGCTCGCATTCGCCATCGCCGCCAGCGCGAACTTCCCGGCGCTGCTGCTGGCGATCTTCTGGCGTCGCTTCACCACCTGGGGCGCGGTCGCAAGCATCGTGGTCGGCGCCGTGTCGGCCCTGGTGCTGATCTACATCTCGCCGACCATCCAGGTCGCCGTATTCGGCAACGCCAGCGCACCCTTCCCGCTCAAGAACCCGGCGCTCGTGTCGATGCCGCTGGCGTTCGCGTGCGGCTTCGTGGTCTCGCTGCTGACCCGCGACCGTCACGCGGAGCAGCGATTCATCGAGGTCGAGCGGCAGATCCACCTGGGCGCGGTCGCGCCGCCCACCCCCGAGCCGACCCGCCCGGCTCTACCGGCGGAGCGGTGAAAGGAAACGGCAGCCGGGCGAGGCGTTGACCAGGCTGCGCCGACTTCCCAGACCCGCTCGTCGCGCTTCTGGGCGAGCGACCTCGTGGGTCTCGGGGACCCGCGTGGCGGTACTCATGGGTTGTCCTCCTGCTCCGATCCCTCCGCACGGGCGGGCACGCACAGGGTGAGCGCCCGCGGGAGGATCTCAACCACCAGCCGGCGGGTGCTGCCGGCTGGGTCGCCGTCCCGCTCGACCGGCTGGGGCCGGTCGCAGTCGACCTCGACGCGTCGGGCG
>DASYUT010000082.1 GCA_036000965.1 Actinomycetes bacterium | reverse complement strand
ATGTGCCGGCGGGGTTGGAGGCGGTGGTGCTCAAGGCGATGGCCAAGCAGCCCGGGCAGCGCTACCAGACCGCGGCCGAGCTGCGCCAGGACCTGGAGCGGTTCCTGGCCGGCCGCGGCGTCCTCGCCACCCCCACACCGGACGCGCGGGACGCGTGGTCCCCGGGCGGGCCGGCGGGCGCCGCGGCCAGGACCGGCACCGGCGGCAGCGGCGTGGGTACCGCTGCCGGTGGGGCCGCGGGTGCGGCTGCCGGTGGGGCCGCGGGTGCGGCTGCCGGTGGGGCCGCGGGTGCGGCTGCCGGTGGGGCCGCGGGTGCGGCTGCCGGTGGGGCCGCGGGTGCGGCTGCCGGTGGGGCCGCGGGTACCGCTGCCGGCGGCGCGCCCGGCCCGGGGTCCGACGCGGCCGCCGCCTCGGTCCTCGCGGCCTCTCGCAGCCGCCCTGCGGCCTCTCGCAGCCGCCCTAGGGTCTCCCGGCGCCGGCCCAGGCGCGCCGTGCCCGGCTGGGCCGGCTGGATCGCGGCGGTCCTGCTGCTGGCCGTGCCGGTCGCGGTCTTCATGGTCAGGTCGATCGGGGGCACCGGCGCGCCAGCCCGTACCACCCTCGCGCCGTTGGCGGTCGACCCCGACGTCGAGCCGTTCGAGACGGTCGCCCCGACCACCACCCGGCTGGCGACCACGACCAACGTGCCGTCTACCACCGCCCCGGCGACCACGCCCACCACGGCGCCGGCCACGACTGCGGGCAGCCGGCCGGCGCTGGTCCGGGTGCCCGAGGTGGTCGGGCTCCGCGCCGCCAGGGCCAACGTGGTGCTCACCGAGGCCGGGTTCACCGTGCGCCGCGTCGACGTGCTGGTGCGGCAGCGCTCCAGGGCCGGACGGGTGCTCTTGCAGACCCCCGGCGCCGGCGCCCAGGCCCCGGCCGGCTCCCAGGTCGTGATCGCGGTCGGCACCCTCCTTTGACCCGGCAGCCGGCTGACCCGGCAGCCGGCGCAGCCGGGCCCGGGTGGTCGCTCCCCTTGAGCAAGGTCTTCGAGCAAGGTCTTCGAGCAAGGTCTTCACGCGGCTGCAGCCTTGTGACGGCGAGGACCCGGTGGCCGGAGCATGGGTAGCCGGAGCATGGTGGTGTTGCCGTCCGCGTCGAGCGCGTCGTGCTGAGCCTGCGCGTGTGCTGAGCCTGCGCGTAGTGCTGCTGAGCCTCATGAGGGCGAGGACTCCGGTGGCCGGTGTCACAGGTCGGCTCTAGACTCGTCTGCATGACCACAGCGATAGAAGCAAGAGAACTGGTGCGCCGCTTCGGGGAGGTCGAGGCCGTCCGCGGCGTCAGCCTCGAGGTCGCCGAGGGCGAGATCTACGGGTTCCTCGGCCCCAACGGCGCCGGCAAGTCGACCCTCGTCCGCATCCTGACCACCCTGCTCCACCCGACCAGCGGCTCGGGTACCGTGCTCGGCCACGACGTGGTGGCCGAGCGGACCACCGTGCGCCGGCTCATCGGCGTGGCCCTCCAGGAGGCGGGCCTGGATCCCAAGCAGACCGGCCGGGAGCTGCTCACCCTGCAGGGCCGCCTGTACGGCCTGCGCGGCCCGGTGCTGGCGGCCCAGATCGGCGAGGTGACCGAGCTGGTCGGCCTGACTGACGCGATCGACCGCCGCATCCAGACCTACTCCGGCGGCATGAAACGCCGCCTCGACCTGGCCTCGGCGCTGCTGCACCGGCCGCGGGTGCTGTTCCTTGACGAGCCCACCACCGGGCTCGACCCGCTGTCGCGGGCGCTGATCTGGGACCGCATCCGCCAGCTGCGCGAGCGGTTCGGGGCCACGGTCTTCCTGACCACCCAGTACCTCGAGGAGGCCGACGAGCTGGCCGACCGGGTGGCCATCATCGACCAGGGCCAGATCGTCCGTCAGGGCACCCCGGCCGCGCTCAAGGCCGAAGTCGGCGCCGACGTGATCGACATCGCCATCGACGAGCGCGAGACCGGCGCCGCCCGGATCGCCATCGAGCAGCTGCAGTCAGGCGGCGAGCTGCCCGCGGGAGAGCTGCGCGGCACCGACCGCGGCTACACCCTGTTCATCCCCGACGGGCCGCACAACATCGCGGTGCTCATCCGTGGCCTCGACCGGGCCAGGATCCGCTTCGGCGCGGTCAGCTTGTCCCGGCCCACCCTGGACGACGTGTTCCTGGCCGCCACTGGCGGGCGCATGGCGGCCGCGGCGGAGCGAGAAGCCGCCGAGCAGGAGCGGGTCCCCGAGCCCGCCGGAAGGGGGGCATCGTGAACGCCGTCACGGCATCTGCTGAGCCGCGGACCCTGGCCGCCCCGGCCGGGCTGGTCTCCGACGTGGCCGCCATCGCCGGCCGGGCGATCCGGGGCATCCTGCGCGAGCCCGAACTGTTCATCTTCGCCCTGATCATCCCGGTGTTCTTCTTCGTGGTCCAGGTCGGCGCCCTGGGCGACGTGGCCAAGACGGCGTTTGGCGTCTCCAGCTACGCCGCCTTCCAGCTCCCCATCTCGGTGCTGTTCGCCGCGGCCAGCACCTCTGGCGGCAACGCGCTGGTACTCGACATCGCCAACGGCTACTGGGACAAGCTGTCGGTGACCCCGGCGCACCGCTCGGCGCTGGTCGTCGGCAACCTGTTCGGCGAGATGTTCGCCGTGCTCGGCTACAGTCTGGTCCTGGTGGCGTTCGGCTGGGTGATCGGGGTCCGGTTCGCCGGCAACGATCTCGTCGGCGCGGCCGGCCTGCTGGGGCTCACCCTGTTGTTCGGGGTCGGCTTCGCCGCCGTCAGCATTGCGGTGGCGCTGGCCACCGGCTCGGTGCGGGCCACCCAGTCCACCTTCATCATCTTCTTCCCGCTGCTGTTCCTGACCCCCAGCGCCCTGCCCCGCAATCTCATGACCGGCTGGTTCGAGACGGCGGTGAGCCTGAACCCGATCACCTACGTGGTCGAGGCGGCCCGCAGCTTCCTGTTCGGCTTCAACGGCCCCGTAGTCGCCAAGGGCGTGCTCGCCGCGGTGTTGTTCAGCGCGGTCACCTTCTCGCTGACCGCCCTGGCCTTCCGGCGCCGCGTCCGCATGGCATAGCCGCGCCGGCGAGCCGGTCACGGCGGACTCTCGCGCGGATCGACTCGAACGGCTCGCTGTAGGTAGTCACCGCCTCGCCGCCCTCGTACCCTAAGGGCCGTCGTTGAGCTCTCCCGCGCCCGGTCTCTTCCCGTGGGAGGCTGGCAGGGCTTCACGAGGGGGGTGCGGCAGTCCGAGCCGGGCTGCCACGGGAGGCGCGCAGCCGCCGCTGCGAGCCTCGCCGGATGACGACGATATGGGCCCGGCCGGGGACCCCGGCAGGGCCAGGTCGGAGCTGGCGACGGGGAGGAGCGGCGTGTGGAGCGACGAGTTCTCGGATCGAGTGGGCTGAAAGTCCCTGCGGTTGGCATGGGCACCTCGCGTACCTTCGACGTCAGGGGCAGGGCCGCGGAGACCACCAGCCGCAAGATCGTGGACGAGGCGCTCGCGGTGGGTGCCAACTTCTTCGACACCTCGCCGATGTACGGCGAGGCTGAGCGGGTCCTCGGCATGGCCCTGGAGGGCAGGAGGGCCGAGGCGCTGGTCGCCACCAAGGTGTGGACCCCGAGCGACGAGGAGGCCGAACGCCAGGTCCGGGCCTCGCTCCACTTCGCCCACGGCCGCGTCGACGTGTTCCAGGTCCATAACCTCATCGCCTGGCCCGCCCGCCTGGGCCTGCTGGAGCGGCTGCGCGACGAGCAGGCGGTGACCGCCATCGGGGCGACCCACTACGACCCCAACGCCTTCGGCGAGCTGGCGACCGTGATGCGGAGCGGCCGGATCAGCACCGTCCAGGTGCCCTACAACCCGCTCGAGCGCGACGTCGAGCGGACCGTGCTGCCGCTGGCCGAGGAGCTCGGCCTCGGCGTCGTGCTGATGCGCCCGTTCGGCCGCGGCGCGGTGCTGCGCAGCACCTGGCCGACAGCGGCCGAGCTGGCCCCGCTCAAGCCGTTCGGCGTGGCCACCTGGCCGCAGGCGCTGCTCAAATGGGGGCTGTCGGACCCCCGCTGCACCATCTCCATCCCGGCCACCTCCAAGCCAGGCCGGATGACCGAGAACGCTGTGGCGGGCGACCCGCCCTGGTTTGGCCCTGACGAGCGGGACCTCGTCGGCCGCCTCGCCCGCCGGTCCTGACCAGC
>DASYUT010000081.1 GCA_036000965.1 Actinomycetes bacterium | reverse complement strand
GTGTCGCTCCCGGGCATGGGCGGACCGGCTGCTGGTGTGGCCGGGCAGGAGCCGTCCCGCCGGAGGCTGGGCAGCCGCAGCGGCCGCCGCAGCGCTGTGGGGATCCTGGGCGGTGGCACCGTCGCGATGGTCAGCGACTGGACTGGTGCGGCCGACCGCGCGGCCGACGGCCGGTCCTCGGCCACATCCAGCAGCCGCCCGGCCACCGCCAGCCCACTGAGCCCCGCCAGGACCGTCAGTGCCAGCCCCCACCTGCGCCAACCCATCAGGCCGCCTCCTCCCGACACGCGCTGCCGGTGGCATCCACATCATGCGCCAGCGGGCATCGGGATGTCGGGCGGCGTCGCGCGGGGCTTCCGGACGGCCGGGAGCGCTTGAGGGTTGAGGCTGGTCTTGGGATGCCCGGCCATGACCAGCCTCGTGGACCGGCTCCTGGCCTGATGAACTCCAGCGGACCGCGATGATGCAACGCCCGTGAAGGCGGCCTCTGTCGCGGTCGAGCTCGGCGCGATCCTGGGCACGGCCGGCAGCTGCCCGGCGGTGAGCTTTCGCTGCTGTAGCGGTGGTTCAGGCGCCGCCTGGTTGCACCAGGCCGGACTCGTAGGCGAGGACGACGGCCTGCACGCGGTCACGAAGGCCGAGCTTCATCAGTAGGTTCCCGACGTGGGTCTTCACCGTCGCCTCACCCAGGATCAGCTCGGCGGCGATTTCGGCGTTGGACAGGCCGCGCGCGAGCAGCTTGAGGACGTCGAGCTCCCGGGCAGTGAGCCCGGCCAGCCGGCTGGGCGGGCCAGAGCGCGGTACGGGTCGGCGCACGAACTCCTCGATCAGCCGGCGGGTGATCGAGGGCGCCAGGAGCGCCTCGCCGCCCGCGACTACGTGGATCGCGGCGATGAGCTGTTCGGGTGGGGAGTCTTTCAGCAGGAAGCCGCTCGCGCCGGCGGTGAGGGCGTCGAACACGTACTCGTCGAGGTCGAAGGTGGTCAGGATCACCACGCGGGTCCTGGTCGGCCCGTCGAGCAGGCGACGGGTCGCCTCCAGCCCGTCGAGCCTGGGCATGCGGATGTCCATCAAGACGACGTCGGGTTGCAGGCGCTGTGTCAGCGCGACGGCCTCGAGGCCGTCGGCGGCCTCGGCCACCACGCGGAGGCCCTGTTCGGACTCGAGGAGCTTGCGGAAGCCGGCGCGGACCAGCGCCTGGTCGTCGGCGATCAGCACGCCGATGGTCATGCGGGCACCGGCTCGAAGCGCAGGCGGGCGTGTAGTCGGTAGCCGCCGCCGTCGCGCCGGCCCGCCTCCAGGACCCCTCCGTAGAGCGCGACGCGCTCGCGCATGCCGACCAGGCCGTGACCGGCGGCGGCGGCCGCCGGGCCGCGGCCGTCGTCGCTGACCTCAAGCTCGAGTTCGCCCGTGCGGTAGCAGACGACCACCTCGGCGTGGCTCGCGCGGGCGTGCTTGAGGACGTTCGTCAGGGCTTCCTGGACGATCCGGTAGGCCGAGAGGTCCACGCCGGGGGGCAGCGGCACCGGCTCGCCCTCCGTCCGCAGCTCCACCGCCAGACCGGCCTCGCGCACCTGCTCGACGAGCTCGTCGAGGTGCTCGAGGGTCGGCTGGGGTCGCAGCGCCGGCCGATCGTCGGTCTTGCGGATGACGCCGAGCAGGCGGCGCAGTTCTACTAGGGCCTGCCGGCCGGTGTGCTCGATGGAGCCCAGCACCTCCCTGGTTGCGGCGTGCTCCTCACCCAGCACGCGACGCTCCGCGGCCGCCTGCACCACGATCACGCTCAGGCTGTGGGCGATCACGTCGTGGAGTTCGCGGGCGATCCGCGCGCGCTCGTCGGTGACCGCGCTGCGCGCCTTGGCCTCCTGGTCGCGCTCGAGCCGGGAGGCGCGGTCCTCGAGCGCGGCGGCGAGCTCCTGGCGGCGCCGCAGCGCCCGGCCCAGGGTCCACGCCAGGGCGTACAGCAGCCAGGCGTAGACGTCGTTGGGGACCGAGCCGGCCAGCAGCGCCGGCGCGTCGATCGCCAGGATGGCCGCAGCTGCCATGGCAGCCCCGATGGCGGCTTGCCGCCGGTCCGCATAGGCGGCGACCGAGTAGATCGCGATGAGGAAGGGCAGGAACGGGTCAGGGTGTCTCTGGCCGGCAAGGTCGTAGAGCGCGTAGAACCCGGCCACCGTCGCGCCCAGGACAATCGCGAGCACGGGCAGGGGCGCGCGCCGGCGCCAGCCGAGCGGCACAGCCATCAGCAGAAACAGGACTGCGTTCGCCATGCGCGAGCCCTGGAGGTGCAGGTCGAAGGGCTGGACCCAGATCTGGTACTCGGCACCCGCAGTCAGGACGAGGACGATCAGCCAGTCGATCGCCGGCCCCGTCCATCGTGGAAACCGCAAGCGCCGCATGCGCTGAGCCTAGCGAGCGTGCCCGTCGCCCACATCCGCATTGTGGGCGGTTCCCGGCCGCCTGGCTCCACCATGAGGCGGAACCGGCGTGGCGAAAAGTCCCCCTTTGCGGTGGAGGCTGCTTCAGCACCCCGGCGGAAGACGTCGAGCCGCGCCCGCTCTAGCCTGCCCTCAACCGAGAAGTCGAAATCCAGCGAGGAGCCGCTTGTGTCCAAGCAACGATTCCAGCGATGTTCGTCTCCTGGTGCGGGGTCGACCAGCAGGGCGCGCGGACGCAGCCCCAGGAGGCTGGGGACGCTGGCCTGTAGCGCTGGGCTGGCGCTGCTGGTCCTGGTCGCTCCAGCGGCGAGCCTTGCGAGCGCAGACGTGGAGACGATCCATTTCGGCGGGACCCTCAGCCAGCCAAACGTCAACCCCTGCACCGGTGCGCCCGGGACGTTCACGGTCACCTTCAAGGGCGTGTCCCACACCACTACCAACCCCGACGGGACCTTGCACCACACGGCCACGGTCAACGGCGACCTCAGGTTCACCCCCGATGACCCCGACCAGCCGTCCTATACCGGCAAGTTCACCGCCTGGGACGCCCAGAACGGCACCCGGCAGACGATCACCCTCAGCGCGGCCTTCCACGACCGGCTCACCGGCTCGGACGGCTCGAGGATCCGCGACCGTGGAGTGGTCCACATGACGCTGAACGCCAATGGCACGGTCACCGTCGACTTCGACCGGTTCGTGCTCGAGTGCTGAGACCCCAAGACCCCGACCCAAAGGTGATCCTGGCGAGGCCGAGAGAGCTTCAACAGCCAACGGTTCAGCGGAGGCCGCGAGAGCCTCAACAGACAACGGTTCAGCGCATGGTTCCTGGAAGGAGTGGTGAGGTTGATCCGCAAACCCAGAACGCTGCTGCTGGTGGCGGCCGTCGGGGCGGTGGTGTTCGGTGGCGGCCGGCGCACTCGGTTACTAGCCTGGGCTTTCCAGCCGCGGGTTGCGCAGGTCGAAGTAGCGCAGGTCGGTCATCAGGCTGGAGAACTCAGCGAAGTTCGGGTCGGACTCGACCGGCTGCTCCCGCTCGAACCGCCGCGCCTCCTCCTCGGAGGTGAAGTAGACCGTCTGGGTGAAGTCGCCCGGCCGGTCGGCGTGCTCGGCCACGGTCATGCCGAGAATGTGCGGGGCCTGCTCGGCCATCTCCGCCTCCTGGGCGCGACCGAGCGCGGCCAGGCGCTCCATGTCCGGGCTGTGGCCCTGGATGACCTGGACGAAGCCGGCCTCGTCTGACCCGCCCTCCTTGTAGGTGTGCACCCGGGTGGAGTCGTGGAAGGCGACCTCGGCCAGATGCTCGGCCAGCTGGTTCCACCAGGTGCCCTGCTCGGGGCGGTCGCTGTTGCGGCGGGCCAGCTCCTCGGACGCAAACCGGACCACGGCGATGAAGCGGCCGTCGTCGGTGACGCCTGAGGTGGAGCCGAGCCAGCCGTCGGCACCCCGTTGAAGGTCAGCCTTCCAGCGGTCCAGCTCGGCACGGATGCCGTCGGGGTTGGTGGCTTGGCCCTGGATGACCTGAATGAACACGCTGCCTCCTTGGCGATGGCCGACAACCGATCGGCCAAACTGTAGCCGCAGGCTGAGTCTAGTCAAGCGACAAGGCAGGCGAACCGGACAGGCCACATGAATGCTGAGCGGGCGAGAACTCGAGGCTGGCCAACCGCAGCCGCCAGATCCGTAGCCTGACGATCAACGCAAGGGCCCTGGCGATCGTCCACACCGCCATCTACGACGCCTGGGCGGGCTACGACCGCGCGGGTCAGAGGGCCTGTGCCGAACACCTGGTCCAACAATCCTTCACCGGTGGATCCGTTCGCAGCTGAGTGGTGTCTTGCACCGCGCTGGGTGCTGCTGTGGCGCTGCGAGTCGGCGGGCGAGCTCGGCGTCGAGCAGGCTGGCGCCGACGAGGGGGCTGAGGGTCGGGTCGGCCAGGACGTGCTCGGTGGGGCCGACTGCCAGCAGGCGGCCCTGGTCCAGGACGGCGGTGCGCTGGGCCAGTGCTGCGGCCTCGCGACGGTCGTGGGTGACCAGCAGCGCGGCGACCTGATGGTCGGCGAGCAGCTCGCGCAGGTCCAGGACGAGCTGGCCGCGGGTGGGCTCGTCGAGCGCGGCGAACGGCTCGTCCAGCAGTAGGAGGCGGGGGGCGGTGGCCAACGCCCGGGCCAGGCTGACACGCTGGCCCTCGCCGACCGACAGCAGCCGCCCGGGCCGGCCGGCAAGGTGGGCGATGCCGAGACGGTCCAGCCACGGCGCTGCCCGCCGCTGCGCCTCCCGCCGGCCCACGCCGCGGAACCGCAGGCCGAGCCCGGCGTTGTCGGCGACGGTGCCGCGGCGCAGCAGCGGGCGCTGCAGCACCGCGGCGGTGGCCCGGCGCAGCGCGTCCTCCCGCGCCGGCTGGCCGTCGAGCAGCAGCTGCCCCGTGTCGGGGCGCAGGAGCAGCCCGGCCACACGCAGCAGCGTCGACTTGCCCGCGCCGTTGGGGCCAAGCACCGCCAGGGTCTCGCCGGTGTGGAGCGTGAGGCCCGGCACGTCGAGGATGGCGCAGTCGCGGGCGCGGACGACCACGCCGCGGAGCTCGAGCAGCGCGGTCATCGGCTGGTGGGGCGGCCGTGGAGTTGGACGAGGGTGAGCGCGAGACTGACCACGAACGTCAGCCCCAGCAGGACCACCCCGAAGGCGAGGGCGAGGTCGAAGTTGCCCTTGGAGGTCTCCAGCACCGCGGCGGTGGTCAGCACGCGGGTCTGGCCGCGCAGGTTGCCACCCACCATCAGCGCGGCGCCGGCCTCGGAGATGGCCGCGCCGAAGCCAGCCATGGCCGCGGCCAGCAGCGGCAGCCGCGCCTCCCGCGCCACCTCCCACAGCGACCGCAGCCGGCTGGCGCCCAGGCCGCGCAGCTGCAGGCGGAACTCCTCGTCGACTTGCCCCAGCGCGGCCGCGCTCAGCGCCACCACCAGCGGCAGCGCGATCACCGCCTGGGCCAGGGTCATGGCGGTGGGGGTGTAGAGCAGGCCCAGGGCGCCCAGCGGGCCGCTGCGCCACAGCAGGATCGTCACCACCAGGCCGACCACGACGGGGGGCATGCCCATGCCGGTGTTGACCAAGGCGAGCAGCAGCCGGCGTCCCGGGAAGCGGCCGAAAGCGATGGCCATGCCCAGCGGCAGCCCGACCACGAGCGCGCAGGCGGTGGCCGACAGCGACACCCGCAGCGACAGCAGCAGCACCTCGAGGGTGTAGGGGTCGCCGTGGGTGAGCAGCCGGACGGCGCTGCCGATCGCCTCGCGGAGCAGCTCCATGCCCGGGTCAGGCCGCCGCGGCCAGGTCGGCCTCGCGCTTGCCTGCGTCGGGGACGAACAGCGGCCGGCCGTGGGTGGCCACGCCGAACTCGGCGATCATGCCTTGTGCCCGCTTCCCGGCGAGCCAGTTGGCGAAGGCCAGGCCGCCGTCCTGGTTGACGCGCTGGCCAGCGGCCCTGGTGATGGGGATGACGTGGTAGACGTTGCGCAGCGCCGGGTCGCCCTCGAACACGACCTTCAGGCCGCTGCCGGCCTGGGTGCGGGTGGCCAGGTAGGTGCCCCGGTCGGCGATGGTGTAGGCGCGCTGCTCGGCGGCGATCTGGATGGTGGCGCCCATCCCCTGGCCCGACTCCTGGTACCAGCGCCCGCCCGGCGTGATGCCGGCCCGCTGCCACAGCTTCAGCTCCAGGGTGTGGGTGCCCGACTGGTCGCCGCGGGAGATGAACGGCGCGGCGCCGCTGGCGATCGCGCGCATGGCCCCCACGACGCCGCGGGTCTTGGCCACCCCGGCCGGGTCGTTCGCGGGGCCGATGACCACGAAGTCGTTGTGCATCACCAGCAGCCGGCCGCCGGTGACCCCGCTGGCGACCAGCTGCTGCTCGGCGGCGGGCGAGTGGGCGAGCACGACGTCGGCCTCGCCGCGGCGGCCCAGCTCGATGGCCTGGCCGCTGCCGACCGCGATGGTCTTCACCCGGTGCCCGGTCTCGGCCTGGAAGGCGGGCACGAGCACGTCGAGCAGCCCCGAGTCCTGCGTGCTGGTCGTGGTCGCCAGGATCACCTCACTCCCGCGGGCCGGCCCGCTGCCGGCCGCGGCACCCCTGCCGGCCGGCGACCCGCCGCCGCAGGCCGCGAGTCCGCAGGCCAGGGCCACGAGTGCCGCCGCCGCGACCCACCACCGGGTCATGCGCCCTGCTCCACTCGCGCCACCAAGCCGACCACCTGCTTGTCCAAGGCTGTCTGAGACAGTCATCATAGCGCCCGCCATGCAGCGGTATCGAGACGTCACCCAAGACCTGGCGGAGCGCATCGCGTCCGGACAGTTAGGCCCTGGCGTGCCCCTGCCGGCGGTGCGCACCCTCGCCGCCCGCTACGGTGTCGCCCCCGCCACGGTCGGCCGCGCCCTACAGGCGCTTGCCCGCGCCAGCGTCGTGGTCACCAGCCCCCGCCAGGGCGCCATCGTCGCCCCCGATGGGGCACACCAGGCCGCGCGGCTGCTGCACGGTGGCCAGGCCCTCCGGCTGGCCGGCAGCGACGACCCCGCCCTGGCAAGGCTGCTGGCGGCCACTCGCGGCGCCGTGGAGCAGGTCCACGCCCCCGGCAGCATGGGCGGGCTCACCGCGCTCTGGCAGCGCACCGCCGACGCCGCCGCCCTGCACCTCCAGCACGCCGACGGCACCTATAACGACCCGTTCGCCGCCCGGATGCTTGCCGGCCGCGGCCCCGTGCTGGTCCGGCTCTGGCGCCGCGAGCAAGGCATCGTCCTCAGACCCGACGACGCCGAATCCATTCGGGGCCTCAGCGACCTGCCCGGCCGCATCGTCGCGCTGCGCCCACCCGGCACCGGAACCCGCGTGCTGCTCCAACGGCTCCTCCGCCACCACGGCCTGGACCCTGCGACCATCGGCGGGCCCGAAGCCGCCACGCACCTGGACGTCGCTCTCACCGTCGCCGCGGGGGCGGCCGACGCCGGCGTGGCCGTGCGCAGCGCCGCCACCATCCTCAACCTGACCTTCCTCCCCCTGGCTTGGGAACCCTTCGACCTCGCGCTACCAGCCGATGCGCTGCCCGCAGCCGACCCCGTCCGCGCGGCGCTCACCGACCCAACCGTGCAAGCCGACATCCTTCGGCTCGGCGGCTACGACCTCGAACAAAGCGGTGCGCTCCGGCGAGCCCGGTGACACCGCTCACCCTGACGAACTCGACGTCGAGGGGCAGGATGAACACGTGAGGTGATCGCATGGGTGAGCCTGAGCTGCTGCTGTTGGTGCTCATGGTGGCCGTGGGGGGACTGAGCGTCCTGGCTGGCGTGGTCCGTGTGCCCTACCCGATCCTGCTCGTCCTGGGCGGCCTGGTGCTCGGGTTCGTGCCCGGTGTGCCGCGTGCGGTGTTGCCGCCCGACCTGGTCCTGGTGCTGTTCCTGCCCCCGTTGCTGTACCAGGCGGCGTTCTTCTCGTCACCGCGCGACCTGCGGGCCGACACGCGCGTGATCACGCTGCTGGCGGTCGGGCTGGTGCTGGCGACCATGAGCGCCGTCGCCGCGGTCGCGCACACGCTGGTCGGCGGGCTGCCGTGGGCGGCGGCGTTCGCGCTGGGCGCGATCGTGTCGCCGACCGACCCGCTGGCCGCCACCGCCATCGCCCGCCGCCTGGGCGTGCCACGCCGCCTGGTCACGGTGCTGGAGGGTGAGAGCCTGGTCAACGACGCGACCGCGCTGGTCGCCTACCGCCTGGCGGTGGGCGCCGTGGTGGCTGGGAGCTTCACGCTGTGGGCGGCGGGCGTGCGGTTCGTGGCCGGCGCGGTCGGTGGCGTGGCGATCGGGCTGGCGGTGGGGTGGCTGCTCGCCGAGGCCCGCCGCCGGATCGAGGACCCGGTGGTCGAGATCGTGCTGTCGGTGGTGACCGGCTACGCCGCCTACCTGCCCGCCGACCGGCTGGGCGCCTCGGGGGTCCTGGCCGCGGTGACCGCCGGCCTGTACGTGGGCTGGCGCGCCCCCGAGCTGGCGTCGCCGGCCACGCGGCTGCTGGGGTTCTCATTCTGGGAGGTGCTGGTCTACCTGCTGAACGCGGTCCTGTTCGTGCTGGTCGGCCTGCAGCTCCGCCCCATCCTCAGCGGCGTCAGCGGGTACTCGGCCGCGGTCCTGCTCGGCCAGGCGGCGCTGGTCCGCGAGCTGCTCGAGGCGCAGCGGCGTGAGATCGTACGGCTCCGCAACCAGGGCGCGATCAGCAGCGAGGTGATGCACCGCATCGAGCGCGACCTCGACCTGGAAGACTCCCGCCTCGAGATCTAGGGCCCGACTTCCAGCCCTTTGCTAGCGAGCCGGTCAGGTATCCGGATTGGGTAGATGCTCCCTCCAGAAGGCGCCTGATGGCGTGTGCCGAGCATGACAGATCAGGCCCAGCCCAGCGCCCGCGCGCCGATGCCGATGAGCGCAGAGACTCCCAGGACGATCAGCGGGTTCCAGTGCAGCAGCTGGGCCATGGCGAGCGCGGCGGCAAACACCACCAGGCTGACCCAGCCGGTCAGGGTGGCCCGGCCGATGCTGATGGTGGCGGCGAAGATCAGCCCCACCGAGGCGACCGTCAGGCCACGGGTGAACGCCGGGATCAGGCGGACGCCCCTGAGCCGCTCATACCCCCACAGCAGCGGCAGCATCAGGTAGCCGGGCAGCATGATCGCGGCGGTACAGGCCAGCGCCCCGACCAGGCCGTGGAGCATGTAGCCGATGGCGGCGACGTAGGTGTTGGCCTGCCCCGGGGTCACCCGGGCGACGGTGAACGCGTACAGCAGCTGGTCGGTGCTCAGCACGCCGCGGCGGTCGACCAGGTCGGCTTGGAGCAGGGGGACCATGACCGGGCCGTTGCCGAAGGTCATGGCGTTGTAGGTGAACACCGTCACGCACAGCGCAAGCAGGCTCATGAGCTCGCCTCCCGCCGGCCGAACAGGACCATGCCTGCGGCGCCGCCGGCCAGCAGCAGCACGACCGGGTTCAGGCCGAACACGGCGGCGCCCAGGAACGCGGCCGTGGCCAGCAGCAGCTCCCGCGAGGGCCGGAAGACGTCGCGGCCGAGCCGCACGCCGGCCACCACGATGAACGCCAGCGCGGCCGGCAGGATCGTCACCGGCAGCAGGTCCAGCAGCCATCCATGCTGCTGCAAGAGGCCGTAGGCGGCGGTGAGCGCGACGGTGATCACCAGGGCGGGCAGCACCAGCCCGCACAATGCGATGGCGGTGCCGATCGGGCCGGCGAACCGGTAGCCGTAGGCCACGGCCAGGGCGGTCATCGTCCCGCTGGGGACGATGCGGCCAAGGCCGTACAGCCGCAGGAACTCCTCGCGGTCGATCGCCCGGCGCAGGGTGACCAGCTCCTGCTCCAGCACCGCCAGGATGCCAAGGCCGCCGCCGAAGGCGAGCCCGGCTTTGAGGAAGATCCCAAACAACGCCCGCCTGGTGATCGGCCCGCCGGGCGGGCCTGGTCGGGGGGTTGGCCCGCCGTCGGGGTGGTCGCCGGCCACGGTCAGGCACCTGGCCCGGCAGCGGAGTGGTCGCCTTGGCTGGTGGTGGCGGCGCCCGGGGGCAGGCCGGGCGGCACCACGACATAGGGCCGCATCATGTCGTGGTCTTCGTGTTCGAGCAGGTGGCAGTGGTACATGTAGCGGCCGGTGAAGCCGTCGAAGCGGGCGCTGATCGCCACCAGCTCCCCCGGGTTGACCCGGACGGTGTCCTTCCAGCCGGTCTCGTTGTCGTCGACCGTGCCAGGAGCGGTGAAGGTGGCGGTCGCGGCGGTGTCGGTGGCGCCGTCGAAGCCGTGGCTGTCGTAGCGGTCCCGGCCGAGCAGCCGGAACTGCACCAGGTGCACGTGGAAGGGGTGGGTGTCCTCGGTCAGGTTGAGGACCTTCCACACCTCGGTGGCGCCGAGCTCGACGAACCAGGTGGCGGCGTCGTTGAAACGGGTGGCGACGGTCCGGTAGCGGGTGCTGGCGCCCTGCTCGTCGGTGATGGTGACCAGCGGCGCACCCGGGATGCCAGTGCCGCTGCGGGTGGGCTCGAGTTCGTTGAGGGTCAGCAGGCTCGCCCCGTCGACCTCGCGCTCGACCAGCGCGACGACCCGCTCGACCTGCCCGGCCGGGAGCTGGTCGTCGGTCAGGCGCTGCAACGACGACAGCACGTCGGGCAGGGTGAACGGGTCGTCGACCGGCACCTCGCCGACGCGGAACTCGAGCACCTCGGGATGGGTGAGCTTGTGGGCCGGGTCGGGGTCGGGCTGGCCCGGCGGCAGGGCTGCCGGAGCGCCGTCGAACGGGGAGGCGGCGGTGTTGACCACGGTGAGCCGCTGGCCGGCGAAGCCACGGAAGTCGGCGAGCAGGTCGGCCCGCTCGGCCGGGGCGAGCACCAGCCCGTCGGCGGGCAGCTCGACCGGCCGGTCCAGCAGCCCCCCGTCGGTGCCGATCTGGCGCAGCAGGCCGGCCACCGGCTGGCCACGCTCGTCCAGCACCACCAGCCGGTAGGTGCGGGCGTTGGCGCCGTTTGCCAGCCGCAGCCGGTACTGCCGCGGCTCGACCTCCTGGTGGGGCCAGATCCCCCCGTTCACCACGGTGAAGGGGCCGAAGAACTCCATCACGCCATCCTCGACCTTGTGCAGCAGCCGCCCGGTCAGCGCCCCGTCGGGGTCGGTGTCCAGGTTGCGGTCCTGCAGCAGCAGCGGCAGCTCATACGGGCCGCTCGGCAGGCCCAGCCGGTCCTCCTCGTCGTCGCGGATCACATACAGCCCGGCCAGCCCGGCGAACACGTTCAGCCGGGTGATCCCCATGGCGTGGTCGTGGTACCACAGCAGGCAGGCGCGCTGGTCGTTGGCGTAGCCGTACCAGGCGGACTGGCCGGGCAGGACGGCGTTCTCGGTCCAGCCGTCGCTGTAGGCCGGCGTCCGGCCGCCGTGCAGGTGCACCACCGTCCAGGCCGGCACCGCCGCCGGGTCATACAGCGCCCGGCCGCCACTGCGCCCTGGCTCGTGCTGGGTGGTGTCGGGCGCGACCACCGCGGTGACCGGGTGCGGTCCGGTCAGCTCGTTGGTCCACTGGACCACCAGCGGCTGTCCGCGGCGCACCTCGATCGTGGGTCCCGGCCAGGAGCCCTCGTAGGTCCACAGCTCGGTCGCTGGCAGCTGCGAGTGCAGCCGCACCGCCGCGCGACGCATCCGCATCCGCAGCCACGACCAGCCGGATGCGTCTTGGGACCGTTCAGGGCGCCACACCGGCGGCAGCCGCAACGGGTCGTGGAACTTCGTCAGCATCCGGGCGGCCGATGCCCCGGCCGCCG
>DASYUT010000080.1 GCA_036000965.1 Actinomycetes bacterium | reverse complement strand
GACCGCGCCGCTCGTCACGTCGAAGCGGCTTCCGTGACAGGCGCACTGGACCGTGGACCCGTCGAGCTTCCCATCGCCCAGGGAGCAACCACTGTGAGTACACGTGTCGTCGATGGCAAAGATCGTTCCGGCCACGTTCGCAAGGGTGATCCGCGTTCCACGAGAGCGGCCGATCCCGACCACCCGAAGGAGCGGGATCATGCTGCGTCCGGCGGCTACGGCGCCCTCCTCACGAATCTCGAACGCGCGCACCTGCCCCGGCTCGACGTCGGTTGTGCGCGCAATGGTTTTCAACATCGCTGACCCTCCTGGAAGACCCGTTCGATTCCACGTCAGGGGCCTCGATCCGGCACCCAGTGTATGCGGCACCGAACGAATCCCGGTGGTCACAGGGTTACGACCACGACGCGCCCGACACGCTCGGCGGCCTCGCCTGCGCGGCCTTCCAGGAGCTCGCCACGCGGATGGCGCACCGGAACAGCGGCGCTATTTCGACGACCCGGTCGCCGACAGGATCATGGTCCCGATCGCAAGCGGCGCCGACAGGATGTCTCGGTAGAACAACTATGTAGGGCTCCTCGTCGGCGGCTCGATGCATTAGCACGAACCGCTCGTAGTGGCAGTTACGAAGGGTCGGTAAACCGGAGCCATCGGCGCACCCCGGTCGGCCCGGACCGACTGGCCGCGTGCCCGCGCGGGAGCGAAGGTCCGGGACCGGAGCCGCGGCCAGGAGAGCGTACCCTCCAACCCGTTGCCGTTACCGACGCTCGCGACGAAGAGTGAGGACGGCGACCACGAGCAGGGCGCCATTGACGATCGCGCCAATCACGTACAGGGGCTTCGGCCCTTCGGAGAACAACAAGCCGCCGAGGTTGAGGGCGGTCGCGGACGCTACGGGTCCTCGGGTTCTGGAAGGCTCACCGATGCCGACCCGGAGGGAGTAATGGGACGCTTTGGGACGCCAGAACCCGAGGCCATCCGGTCCAGGTCTGTTCGTCGTCATGATCACCCGAGCGGTTCACGACGGAGCTCGCGCCTACGGCTATGCACCACCGACACACCGATATCTGGCCAAGATGGGCGTGAGATGGGGTGGCCCATCGCCCGTGATTCCGGGTGCTACGTCGCGCGAACAGGTCGATCTACGGAACAGACACGCGATCGGCGGCCGCGGGTGCCGTCCAGCAGTCGGCTGACCCCGCTCCAGTAGGGTCTGGCAGGCAGCCTGTCACGTGCCACGACGTTGTCGCTCCGAGGATAGCGAGGACGAAACCTGCGCGGCGGCTGAGGCTTCAGGCGGCGGGTCAAGGCTAAGGCCCCACTCGCGGAGCTGGACGAGCGCCCGCTCGAACCCCTCCTCCGGATGGGCCAGCTCGAGCGACTCGTAGGCCGGGTTGATGTTGCTCGGCAGCGTCACGCCGTGTTCCTTCAGGACACAGACACGATTGCGGAGGTGCGGCTTGGACCTGGCTCGTCCGATCTCGTCGCCGATGTTCGGCCTCGTGTACCGGTCGTCACCGGCTTCGAGATCGCCGGTCGCGAACACGACTACAGCGTCCGAGCGGTCCAGGTAGGCATCGACCTTCTCCTCGGGAGTCCAGGTGCCCTCCGGCCGGGGCTCGTCCGAGACGATGAAGCCCGGGACGCCGCTCCTGCCCAGCAGCGCCTTGAACGGCCGTCCGAGCGCCTCCTTTTGCCGCTCGGAGCAGCTGATGAACACGCCGCGCGTCCTGCCGATGCCACCCCGGCCTACCGGGCGTTTCGCCGCCCTGTCCGGTGCGGCGACATCCCCCGAATCGCCGGTCAGGAAGTCGAGCAGGACGGCGAGGTCGGCATCGGGATCCTCGAGGAAGAGGCCGGCTGAGGCGCCGTCGAGACGTAGCAGGCGGCCGTCGGGCAGGGCTTGTGCCAGCTGCTCCGAGACCTCCACCGGAATCTGCCGTTCTCCCTGCCGATGGACCACCAGGGTTGGGGCGCGGACAGAACCGACGTCCGCGGAGACGTCCATGTCGCGCTCCGCCTGGATCATCGCGCGAGCAGCGGCCGGCGTGGTTGCGGTCCGGAATGCATCGGCCACCAGTCGCCCCTCGTCGCCGACCGACCAGCCCATCCAGGCATGCGCGGCGGAGTCGACGAACAGGTCCCAGTCGCGATCGATCAGCGTGACGAGCGCCTGCGACTGTGGCGGGCTCATCGCGTCCAGCAGTCGCATCGTTCCGCCGAACAGGACTAGTCGGGTGACCCGCTCTGGATGGCGCGCTGCGTAGGCGATGGCGGTCACTGCCGACGAGTAGTACCCGAGCAGCGCGAACGTCTCGATCGCCGCGTGATCCACGACCGCGTCCAGGTCGCGGAGCATCGCCTCGAGGCTGAAGTCTTCAACGTCACGTTGCGAGTGGCCCGTTCCGCGCCCGTCGAAGAGCAGGAGCCGCACGTGCTGCCCGAGCCGCTCGTAGGCGTGCCGGAAGCGCGGAACTCGCCACTGGCCGAACACGTTGCCCAGGGGTGCCGGCGGCAGCCACACGAGCGCCGGCCCATCGCCCGTCAGGGTGTAGGCGATGGAGACGCCGTCGGTGGTGCGGGCGTACCTGAGACTCGGCTCCATGCGGTGCCTTCGCGCGTGGCGTAAGCACGGATCGTAGCGGACGGCTGGCGAGCGGGCAGACGCGTCAGGCCGCCGTGAGCCGCTCGACGGCGCGGGCATTGACGACATCCTCGCGGGCGGCAGGGAGTCGCGACGTCGGTCTCCTGAGACGTTCGATGACGCGCCGCGCCGAGGCGATGCGCTCTCAGCCGGCGGTCCCGAAGGTCGCGCGGCCGGCCGGTCGATATGTCTGGAGCGTCACGCCGGACGGCGTCGACCGCGACTCGACCAGCGTCAGTTCGTGGGTCTGGCCGTGCTCCGGGAACAACCGACGCCCGTCGCCGACCACGACGGGGCAGATCCGCAGGTTAAGCTCGTCGAGTAGGTCGCGCTCGAGCAGCCAGCGGAGCAGGTCGCCGCTGCCGTGGACCTGGAGCTCGCGCCCGGGCTTCGCCTTGAGCTCGCGCACCGCCGCCTCGACGTCGCCATCGATCACGTGGGTGTTCCAGCCCGGATCCTTGAGCGTGGTCGACGGCACGTACTTGGGCAGGACGTTGATGCCGTGGGAGACGGGATCGCCCCCGTCGTGGTGCGGCCAGTACCGCTCGAAGATCTCCCAGGTCCGGCGCCCGAGCAGCAACGCATCCGCCCGCTCGAACCACGAGGTCAGGAAGCGCCCGGTCTCCTCGTCGGCGAACGGCGCGGTCCAACCGCCTCGGTCGAACCCGTCGCGCCGGTCCTCGTCGGGGCCTCCGGGACCCTGGTACACGCCGTCCACCGTCAGCATCATCGTGGCCGTCAGCTTCATGGTCGTCGCTCCCTGCAAGTGATCGTCGAAGGGTAGACGACCGTTCAGACGGCTGACCCGATCAGGGGCGTCCGCTGCCCGTCGCGACGTATCACCCCGGCGCCCGCCTGGCCGGCACGTCTCGTGACGCCTTCGCCGCCGCAGTGGTTGCCGCAGCTCGCGACCCTGAGAGCCAGTAGCCGATTGCGAGTGGGCTCGGCTCCTGACCGTCGTCACGCTTGCCTATGGAAGGGGACCGACCGACCATAGGAAGGCGGGGCGGCGGCCGATTCCGATGTCGACCCTTGGCGGACAGAGGAGCGAGATGGGCAGACTGATGATCCTCCCCAAGATCCGGGATCCTCGGTTCATCACCGTGCGGCGTGGCGGCAGCCTCCAGGACCACCATCACCGCCTCCTCGCGATGTGGGCGGCTGACTGCGCGCAGCACGTGCTGCACCACGTCGAGCAGGCACGGTCCGAGGACGACCGTCCACGTCGGGCGATCGACCTAGGGCGTGCCTGGGCGCGGGGTGAGATCACGATGGGACAGGCCCGCACGGCCGCCTTCGCCGCGAACGCAGCGGCAAGGGAGGTGACCAGTGCCGCGAGGGAGGTAGCGCACGCCGCCGGTCAGGCCGCGGCGGTGGGCCATGTCGCGGCCCACGAGCTCGGTGCCGCGGCCTACGCGATCAGGGCGGCGCGGGCGGCTGCGGCTCAAGACGAGCGCGAGGAGGCCGGCCGCTTGGAGTGCCAGTGGCAGCGTGCTCAGCTCCCCCTTGAGATTCGGGATCTCGTGCTCGACGACCAGCGGTTGCGCAACGAGCTGTGCTGGTTCGTGTTCGATTGCTGACCCGGTTCCTCGGCGGCGAGGATGTCCCGCACGCCGTGGAATTTCGTGGTGGCGGTCCCGTTTGATGATCAAGCAGCACCGACGATAGCGGCCTCCTTGGTCGGGGTCATTTTCGTCTCCTATCCCCGAGCAGGCTCGTACGTGGCGATCAACACACCCTTGTTCGTGGCGATGCTGTCGACCAGCCGCAGCGATGCTTGCGTGCCGCCGGCAAACAGCCGCCGTCCGGCGCCTAGCACCAGAGGAGCGATCATCAGCAGGTACTCGTCGATCAGATCGGCGGCCATCAGCGAGCTGATCAGTACGCCGCTACCCATGATCACGAGATTCGTGCCCGAGCTCTCCTTGAGGTCCGCGACGGCGGCCGGAACGTCCCCGTGCAGCAGAGTCGAGTTCGGCCAGCCGAGCCTCGCCGTGGGGTTGCTCGAGGCGACGTACTTGCGAGCGTTGTTGAGCGCATCCTTGAACGGGCCCCCCTTCGCATTCCAGGACGCCAGCAGATCTTCGTAGGTGCGCCGGCCGAACAGAAACGCCCGATCCCCGCCCATCCGCTCGCCCATCTTGGCAACCGTCGCCTCGTCGCCGTACGGCATCCCCCAGCCGCCGTGCTCAAACCCATCCCGCGTGTCCTCGTCCGGGCGGCCCGGTCCCTGCATCACGCCGTCAAGCGTCACCCAATTCATCATGATGACCTTTCCCGTATCCTTTCCTTTCGGTCTCGTAGCGACGGTCCGGTGTGATGGTCAGGCAACGACGACGATAGCGGCCTCCTTGGTTGGGATGTGAGCTGTGTGTCGCCGGTGATGGTCGCGCTCGATCGCGATGAGGAGGGTGGCGAGGTCGCGGTAGCCGATGATCTTCGGTAATCGATACTCGGTCGAGGTGGGCAAGTGTGGTAATTCCTTTCATGGAAATGTGGGAATGGCCGCGTAGCGGCATCAAATCGTGCCGCCCACGATCTACCTGCCGAGGAGACCGGGCGCCACATTTCCCATGGTGTTCCTTCGTGCGGCGTCCGAGTCCGGTCTCCTCGGCAGGTGGGCGGCACTCCTACGTAGCGAAGCGGGGCGGGTCGACCCTGGCGGGTCGACGACGAGCGCGGTGCACCTCGAACCTGCAGCGGGCGGCCTGGTGAGTGCTTTGGTGGTCTAGCGGATGCAACTGAGCAGCCGTGTGCCCCCCTTCAGCAGGGCCGGTGCGTCGTCGGCTCGGGGCAGCAAACGGGCAGCAACCGACGCTGACAAGGACCGCTGTGGATCGAGAAGGATCAAGGAGAACAACGAGTCCGCCGACCGGGCAGTTGGCGGCTTCTACCTGCGGTTTCTAGCGATCCTTCGAGGATCGCAACTCGGTGGAATTAGGCCGCAGGCATTGCCGTGCAGATCTGATAAGGATGAGGTCCCAGGTTCAAGTCCTGGCAGGCCCACCACACCAGCCCTGACCAGCGGAAACGCTGGTCATTCGTCCGTCCGGGACCGGCCGGGGAGGCCGTATACCGGATGGAGACCTCTTTACTGGTTTACCGTTCTGGGTCAATGACCGAGTCTGCCCAGAGCCCACTGATCCGCTCGTTCGAGCGGCACCTCCGCGCCGAGAACCGCTCGGCGCGGACCATCGCCACCTACCTTGTCGGCCTCAAGCAGGCCGATGCCTTCCTGCGCGCCCACGGCACCACCATCCAGGCCGCCGGCCGCGCCGACCTGGAGGCGTTCATGGCCGACCTGCTCACCCGCCGCGCCGCCAGCACCGCCGCGACCTACCACAAGGTGCTCAAGCTCCTGTACGCCTGGCTGGCCGACGAACAGGAGATCCCGGCCGACCCCATGCGGCGCATCAAGCCGCCGATCGTGCCCGACAAGCCCGTCCCGATCGTCCCCGAGGACGGGCTCACGCGGCTGTTCCGCGCCTGCGCTGGCAACACCTTCGAGGCGCGCCGCGACACCGCGCTCATCATGCTGCTGCTGGACACCGGCGCCCGCCGGGATGAGCTGATGAGCCGCACGCTCGCCGACGTCGACCTCGAACTCGACGTCCTCCTGGTGCTCGGCAAGGGCCGCCGCGAGCGCTCGCTGCCGTTCGGCCGCACGGCCGGCGAGGCGCTGGACCGCTACCTTCGCGCCCGCGACCGGCACAAGGACGCCGACCTGCCGTGGCTGTGGCTCGGCAAGCAGGGTCGTCTGACCGAGTGGGGCCTGGTGATCATGCTGCGCCGCCGCGGCGCCCAGGTAGGTCTCCCCGGGCTGCATCCGCACCAGTTCCGCCACACCTTCGCCCACCAGTGGCTCGCCCAGGGGGGCGCCGAGACCGACCTCATGCGCATCGCCGGCTGGAAGTCCCGCGCGATGCTCCAGCGGTACGGTGCCTCGGCCGCCGACGCTCGTGCCCGCGAGGCGCACCGCCGTCTGTCGCCGGCGGATCGGCTACAGCGGTAGCGCCCGTCGCCTACTGGTCGCCGTACGGGGTGTGGATCGCTTGGACACCGAAGTGGATAGCATGCTTGACAGCCGCCAAGACACCGGTGCAGCCGTCGGATGCCGGCCATGGTGCAGGTGTCCAATGTTTGAGCGAGTGCGCAACAGAGATGGTAAGCGACGCTGCGGGCATCAGGCTCCCGGGTTGCCCGGCGACGTAGGCTGTCGTCGAGCCGGGGACAAGAGAGCCTGGAGGTCACATGGATGCCAGTGAAGCTTCGTCGGCTCAAGGCCTGGCACTGCGGGGTGTGGGTCTTCGCTCGATACAACCTGGCGAAGTCTACAATCCGCAGTTCTGTAAGCGGGCTGTAACCGAGTTCCTCGACAACGGAGCGTGGCTTCTCCTTTCTTTAGATCACTACTCCTGGAGAGCAAACTATGACCTAGCGGTCGCTGTCATTGAGGGAGCCAAGACCCTCTCTGGAGATCATCGCCGCCATCTCGCCACAATCGCCGATCTTCAGGTTCAGAGCCTCTTGTATGCAGTGGTCGAGCAGTACGCCCGTCTGGTGCAAGCGGCCCGAGTTCACAAGTCCGGCACCAGCGCGCTGTTCGATAAGTACATGCAGCACACCTCGGTTGTCCCGCTCATCGAAGAAGTCCGTACGGTGACCGAAGCGGAGCTGCGTGCCGTGCTGCACGTCCCAGGGAGTACCAAGCCGGTCCGAGCCTTCCTGCGCTCGCAGGGGCAAGAGTATGACCGAGCTAATTTACAGGAATGGCTGCATGGAGTGAACGATCTCATCTCTCGCATGGCCCGGCTATGCAGGTCGTTGCAGCCTTTTGTCGATCGCCCACCTGTAGAGGGCGGAGTCTCCGTGACGCGCGGTCATTCCCTTCGCCAGGTGGACAATGCCTTTCGCCATGGCCTAAGAACGCTCTACTACGATGTCATCCCAGTTTCGCGAAGCTTCCACGCTGTTGGTCAAGGTGATGAGCCCACCCAAAGTGAGTACATGATCGATCTCTATCAATCGTCGACCGAGCCACAGTTTGCGACAGTTATTGCCAGCCCTGAACGTACGAGAAGCCATCTTGACGAACTTGCGAACTTCTCGGTATTCATACGCCAACTAGCAAGGGGGTTGCTCATCGCGCGAGGGATGGGGATTCCTGCGGGCCTCATAGCCGTGCCCGGCCTAACGATTGAGGTCGACAGCGACCTCTCTTCGCAGTGAGCTACCGATTGCAGCTGTGGATCCCAGCGACAGGAAGATGTGTCTGGATAGGGTCGATCAGACCGGCAGCTCAGGAGCGACCCGAGTGTTCCGCCGGGTCCGATCGAGGGTGAACGCCACACTACTGCCCGCCTGGAGGGGGAACGGGAGCCGAACGATGCCTGCGTGGCGGCCGAAGGGCTCCGCGAACGTGCTTTCGCAGCTTCCCCCGCGCGCCACGCCGAGCGCGCTGACCTCCGACGCGCTCGCAAACAGCCGATCGATGCCCAATGCAGGGTCGACGGTGAACCGGAACTCGGCATCAGTGACGGTCCGGAAGAGCTGGGTCTGGACGCGCACCCGTGCCTCGTCCCCGATGTACTTGCGGACCAGCACCTGGAACTCAAGGGTGTGGCCGAGCGTCTCCCGCAGCGTGCGGGACACGGGGTAGGTGATGACCCGGGTGGGGGCGCCGAGGATGGTCTCGGTGCGCACGTCCGCGCCGCCGAGCTGCTGGTTGTCGACGCGGACCAGGCCGATGCGGAAGATATGCGGGTCGCCGACCTTGAGGTGGTCGTCGATCAGCCAGCGGAACACGTAGTCGTCGGCCCTGAGCTGCTCAAGCACCCGGTCGTCGCGGGTGGCGGCACAGACGAACCGGAGCGCGGGCGGCAGGGTGTCGATGCGGTAGGAGATCCGCAGGGCTTGGTAGGCGTAGTCCGGGTAGGGGTCGTCGGCGCCCGGCCAGGCCAGCCAGCAGTCCCACCGGTAGGCGGCCAGGGCGCCGGTGAGGACAGTTTCGCGGACCGGGCCGAGGACGCTTTGCAGGCCGCGCAGGAGGGCGCTGTCGACTTGGGTGATGGTCTCGGTGAGGGAGATGCCGCCCAAGGTGAAGGTCACCACCGTGGCCGAGACGAGCGCACCCCCGATGACGCCGGCGATCGTCCACAGGACGGTTTGGCTGGACAGCGATGCTGCGATGACGACCATGATCAACCCGACCAGCAGCGCCAAGCCGTTGGCGAGCAGGACCGAGCGCCGCAGCCAGGGGGTTGGTTCGACTCTCATCGGCGGAGCCTGGCGAGGATGCCGACGACTCGGAGTGCCGAGTCGGCGATGTCGACAGAGGTCATCACGGTGTCTGGTTGCCGGTCGCAGAAGTAGGCCAAGGCGATCCGCCCATGGGGGGCGTAGATGATGCCGGCGTCGTTGGCGACCGTGTCGAGGCTGCCGGTCTTGTGTAGCACCGGGATATCGTCGAGGCGGGCGGGGATGCGGTGGTTGCGCAGGTAGTTGATGAGGAACCGCCGCAGATCATCGAGCCCCGGGGCCTGCTCGATGTGGATGAGCGTTCGCAATGCCTCATGTGCCGTGGTGACATTGCTCGTATTGCTAGCAAGGGCGTCGTCGCTAAACCCGGCATCGAGCGCCGTGTTGCGGAGCCCAAGGGCGTCGCAGATGGCGGTGACTCGCTCAGCACCAACGAGCCGGCGGAGGTACTCAGCGGCCGGGTTGTCGCTGGTCATGAGGTTGAACGCGCACACTTCACGGAGCGTAAGCGAGCGCTCGTCTTCGAAGGCACCCAGGATCGTCGGATATTTCGTACGACCGAGTTCCCGACGTAGAACGCGCTGGTCGAGGTCGACTTCCCCCCGGGCCGCAGCGTCGTACAGCGCGAGGGCAAGCAGCACCTTGACGAAGCTCGCCGCGGACCGAGGCACGTCACCAGCGATGTCCATCCGAAGTGGCGGTCCGTCAAGGGTTTCGACGGCCACGCTTCGGAATGGATCTCCCGCTACGAAGCGATGAAGCTCGTCTTGCAGGGCGTGTTGCACTTCGGCGAGAAGTGCGGTTGAGGTCGTGTTACTCACTCTAGGTTCATCTCCTGGAGAAGGAGCACCAATAGGGTACTCGGGGGTGACATGAGAAAGTTGCGAGACGCTCGTAGCAAGCGGTCCAGTTCTGTAGCGTATCTGGCATATCCTCCCAAGACATGACAAACTCCCCTACTGGCTACTTCTCTTCCCTACGGGCATCCTCTTGATCTCTGTTGACGGCGAGCCCTGACGGTTGCTCGTCGTAGATGGCGTACCGGTCAGCCGGTAGAAGGGCCTCGATGACCTGGATCGGAGTGCCGTCTGCATCGTAGGACGCGACAAGAACCTCAAGAAGAGGGACGCCATCAGGGATGCGAAGCGTCGCAGCCTCCGTAGGCGAGGGCATGCGGGCTGAGAGCAGTGAGGCCGTACGGTGTGTGTCTCGGCCGGCGGGCTTCTGGATAATCGGGAAGTAGTGGGCACTCAGTTCCAGGGGCTCGCCCTCTGGCGTTGTGATTAAGCGACGCCTGACGAACGCTTGATGACCGTCTTCCACCCCAAGAAGGTCCGCAACTGCCCCGCGTGCGGGTGCCGGCCCGGCCTCGATGATGTGTTTCTGGGCCTCGGGACGGTCGTTGCCCTGTGTCACGGCGTCGGAGAGCTGGGGCGCTGGTAGCCGCCGCGTGACTGGACGGAGGCGTACGAAGGCGCCCCGCCCCTGCTGGGCGTCGATCAAACCCTCCGCGCGGAGTGTGGCTAGCGCCGAACGGACGGTTGGCCGGCTCACGCCGTACTGTGCCGCGAGCTGCTTCTCGGTCGGGAGAGCTTGTCCAGGTCGTAGTTCGCCGCTCTGGATGGCGGCTCGGATCCGATCTGCGACCTGCTGGTACTTCGCCTCTCCGCTAGACCGCTGGCCGAAGGCCATGCCGTTGCTCCCGCTTAGAGGTATGTCGCCAAAGGTCATGACAACTGAGTGGCAGGCTGCATGCTATCCCAGCCCTGGTGAGCCGAGGCTTCCTGGCTACCTGTAAGGGCGGGGCTCAGAGCAAAGGTCAGGTCATCCTTGACGAATTCCCTAGAAGAGCGTTCACTTGTCCTTACCAATCGACTACGCTAGGGGAAGGGGGGAGACCAGCCACACGTTGAGTCATGAAGGAAGTGGCCCCGGACCAACGCCGCCAAGCATCGCGTCCGGGGCCATGCACCCGAAAGGACACCCCGGATGCGCGAACAGCGTACCGACTCTGTTCTGCCTGCTCAAAGCCCTGCCTGGGCCGCGAGCCCGGCCGAGCGGACTCTCCGTGGCCGCTTGGCCGCTCACACCCTGCATTCCAGGCGCGATCCGCGGCAGACGACCGCCAACGGCCGCGCCGCGTTCCTTGCCCGTTTCGAGCGCGAGGTCGACCCAGAGGAAGCGCTGGACCCCGCTGAGCGCCGCCGGCGAGCCGAGCAGGCGCGGCGCGCGTACTTCATCCGGTTGTCCCTCGCCGCTGTAGCGGCTAAGCGCGCCAAGCAGGCTGGGGGTGAGGTCGCGTGAGTGCCGTCTACCCCCTCGACGGAGCCGTGTGCGATGGGGTGGCGACCGCCGACTACGACCCGTTCTTCCCCGACACCCCCGAGGCTGAGGCGGACGCGCTGGCCATGTGCTCCATCTGCCCCGCCCGGGAGGCGTGCTTGGCGTACGCCGTCGAGACCCGGCAGGTGTTCGGGATCTGGGGCGGCAGGACCCAGCGGGAGATCCGCGACCTGATCGCCCACGCCAGCCGCGTTCCGGCTGGTGCCCGCCGCGTCCTGCCTGGCCACCGCAACGCCGACAAGACCCACTGCGCCTACGGGCATCCCTATGACAGGGCCAACACACCTACTACACGGCCAATGGTGAGCGCCGCTGTCGCGCTTGCCGTGCCCGCATTGCTCGGGCGCGGCGGCTGGCTCGCAGCGTCGGCGGGGGTGAGCGCTGATGCATCCCGACCACACCCAACCGCGCAGCCTGACCGAGGCCGAGCCGCTCCCTACCGAGGTGGTGGACCGGGTGGCCGAGTCCGCAATCGACGCCTACGAGCAGCTCACCTGCCCGGTGCACCCCGCCGGTGAGGCGATGTGGCCGCCGGTCGAGGACCCCGAGGCGGTGGGCCGGGCCGCCGACCGCGCCGCCGCCCAGTTTGAGCAGACCGCTGGCGCGCGGGACTGGACCGTCCCATCCGGGCGGCTGCGGCAGCTCGCCGCCACGATCGGGTTGTACGTCGAGGGGGTCGCCTACGACTACGACCGCGAGCGGTCCCGCGCGTTCGCGGTGCTGGAGTGCATGCAGGGGGAGGCCGCCCGCCCTGAGGTCTTCCTGCTCCTACCCGAGGTCGAGCTGCCCGCCGGGCCTGCGCCGAGGGCGCGGGCCGAGCGTGCCCGCGATGGGGGTGAGCGCTGATGCGCTACGACCACACCCCGCGTCCCCTCTCGCCGGACCCGACGCTGTACCCGCCCCAAGGCGACGCGCTGGAGACCGTCGCGCTGCTGGCCATCGGCGTGGCGCTGGCCGGCAGCGTGCTAGTGTGGCTGGCCGCGCAGGTCGCCGCGCTGCTGTTCGGCGCCCACCACCTTGTCCACCTCGGCCTTGGGGACATGCCGAGTGTCCTTGCCGGGCTGCGCCACCACCCCGGCGACCCCAGGCTGGCCTTCCCCGGTGGCGTGCGGGCGGGGCTGCCCGGCCCGGTCGGCGCCTACGCCGCCCTGGCGCTCACCCTGGTCCTGCCTGCCGCGCTGGCGGTGCTGGTGGCGCGGGTCCGGCCCGGCCGCTCCCGCGCCGAGCGGGGGGCGGGGTGGGCGACCGCCTGGCAGCTCCGCGCCCTGCGCCTTGGCCGCCGCCGGCGGGTGTGGCGGCTGGTGCTGGGCCGCCGCGCCCGGTTCGGCCGGCTGGTCGCCGCCGAGGCGTGCCACTCCGTCCTGGCGTTCGGCCCGCCAGGCAGCTTCAAGACCACCGCCCTGGTCATCCCCGCCCTGCTCGAATGGCAGGGGCCGGCGGTCGCGACCTCGATCAAACCCGACGTGCTCCGGGCCACGATCCGCCGCCGCGCCGCACTCGGCGAGGTGTGGGTCTACGACCCCCTCGGCATGAGCGGGACACCCGGGGCGCAGTGGACCCCGCTGGCCCACTGCGGCACCTACCCCAAGGCGAGAAAGGTCGCCCGCACCTTCGCCGACGCCGCCGACGTCTCCGGCCTCAAGCAGGACGACGCCAACTACTGGACCACCCTGGGCGCCAAGCTGCTGGCGGTCCTGCTGTACGCCGCGGCGGGGACCGGAAGGTCGATGGCCGACGTGGCCCGCTGGGTCGACACCCAGGACTACGCCGAGGTCGACCAGGCCCTGGACGAGCTCGGCGACCGCATGGCCGCCGACGCCTGGGCGGCGTGCAAGGCCCGGCCCGACAACACCCGCGGGAGCGTCTTCGGCACCGCCGAGACGCTGCTGGACGTCTTCGGCGACCCCGCGGTCGCGGCCAGCGCCGAGGGCTGCGACCTCGACGTGGGCGGGCTGCTGGACGGGGCGAACACGCTGTACCTGTACGCACCCGCCAACGAGCAGGGCCGCCTGCGGCCGCTGTTCGAGCTGCTCCTGGGCGTGGTGATCACGGCGGCCGAGGAACGCGCCGCCCGCCAGCCCGACGGGATGCTGGCCCACCGGCTGCTGCTGGACCTGGACGAGGCGGGCAACTGCGCGGCGCTGTCGAAGCTCCCGGAGCTTGCGACCACCGCGCGGGGGCAGGGCATCCAGCTCCTGACGGTGTGGCACGACGAGGCGCAGCTGGCGTGGCGGTACGGCAAGCGGGCCGCGACGGTGCTCAACGCCCACCGCGCCAAGCTGTTCCTGTCGGGCCAGGCCGACCTCGCCTCGCTGGATCTGGCGTCGCGGCTGATCGGCGACGAGCAGCTGACCCAGACCTCCCACACCACCGGCGAGCCCGGCCGCGCGAGCGTGACCGCATCGACGACCTGGCGGCGGCTGGCGCCGGCGGAGGCGCTGCGCCAACTCAAGCCCGGCCGCGCGGTGCTGCTGTACGGGCACTGCCCCCCCCGGCTGCGGCTGCGCGCCTGGTTCGGTGACCGCAGCCTGCGCCGGCTCGCCGCCGGCGTCCCCGACCTCGAGGGGCAGGCGGGGGTGCCCCAGCATGCCCGCACTGTGCCGCTGCCGGCCCGGCCCGAGCCGGCCGCCACCCTCGACGAGGGGGTGGCCTGATGGCGGAGTCGTTTGAGGAGTTCATCGCGGCCGAGCGGGCGCTCGAGCTGCGCGCGTGGGCGCGCGCCCAGGCCGCGGCGCTGCCCGCCGCGGAGCTTGCCGACCTCGATGTGTTCGCGCTGCGCGACGACCTCGCCGACTGCGAGGCCAACGACCAGCCGACCACCGCGGCCCTGGACCAAGCGATCCTGGACCGGGCGATCCAGCTGCAGGCCGCGCGCATGCGGCCACCCCGCCGCCGTGGGGGGGCGGAGCGGTGACCGCGCCCGCGTCGGTGCGGCTGAGCCCGGCCGAGGTCGGCCGGCTCGCGTGGCTGTGCAGCGCCGCCCACCTCACCATCGACCTCGACGAGCTCCAGCAGGGCGTCCCCGCCGCGCAGCGCCTGGCGCCCCGGCTGCACGGCACATCGGTCCTGCTGGGCCGCCGCCAGCACCACGCCGAGACCGCCTCGGCACGCCTGGACACCCCCGTCATCATCGACCCACCCGCCACCGCCGGCCTGCTGGGCCTGCTCGACCAGGCCGCGGCCTACCTGGAGGCGTTCGCCGACCGGGGCGAGGCCGGCGGCTCCCTGCCCGGTCCCCAGCGGTTCCGCGAGCAGGCCGCCACGCTGCGCGCCTGGCGCGCCGACCTCGCCGGCCTGGCCGAGCGGCAGCATGGCCGGGCCTGCGGCGAGCGGCCCGGACCAGCCGAGCAGGCCCGGGGGGTGGTGGAGCGATGACCGCCCCCCGGGACCAGACGCCGGTCTGCGCCGCGCCCGCGTGTGCCCTGAACCTGGCCGGCCGGGCGCACGCCCCCGCCGACTGCGACGCGCCGCCGGCCGCGCCGACCCTGGCCGCGGAGACCGTCGCGCGGCTCCCGGCGGACAGGCTGCCGTGGGTCCAGGGCTCAGCGCGGGCGTTCGCGCGGCTCAACCCCGACCTGTGCCCGCCGCGGGAGCCCGGGGAGGAGCTCCCCGGCGAGCTGGCCTGCCACCCCCCGACGCGGGCCAGGCTGCGCCAGGCCGAGGCGGCCGCGGTCCTGGGCGACCGGGCCGAGGTCGGGGTGGGCGCCGAGAACCGCTTCCGCGACCCCGACCAGCGTGCCGCGGTGCTGGCCGAGCGGGTGAGCATGGCCGCGCTGCACGCCCTCGACCGCGCCACGCTGCTGGCCGACCTGGACCGGCTCGCGCCCGACACCCCGGACCTGTCCGGCCGGTCGGTGCTGGACCGCCGCTTCTACGCGTTCCTGCTCAGCGACCACCCCGCCGCCCGGGTCGAGCGCTGCCGGCGCCGGGCTGCCTTTATCGACGAGACCGCGCGCCGGCGTGAGGTCCTCCACGGCTGGCTCGCCAGGCTGGACGCCACCCCGCCGCGCCCGGGGGAGCGGGTCGACGACACCGCCCGCAGCCTCGCGGCCACCACCCGCGCGCTGCTGGACCGGGAGACCGCTCGGCTGGTCGAGGAGGTCGGTGAGCCCGACCTGGTCCGGGTCAGCGCCGCGCGGGACGCCTACAAGGCCGAGCGGCGCGCCGCCGGCCACCGCCACCCCGGCTACCCCACCCGCTACCTGGGCGCAGCCGCAAGTCGACAGCCGATCCCGCCCGAGCCGGCCGCTCGCACGCCCCGCGCGTCGCGCCCCCGTCGGCGGTGCCAGGCGGACCGGGGAGGTGCCGGCGATGAGCGCTGAGCCGCGCTGTGGCAGCACCCTCGGCGGCCGGGAGGCCCTCCACCACGCCTGCACGCTCACCCGGGGGCACGAGGGGCGCTGCTCATGGTGGGCGTGGCACCAGGAGCAAGTCGCCCGCCACGAGCATGCCCGTCGCTGGCGCTTCGACCTGAGCCCCCCACCGTTCCGGCTGGCCGACTACCAGGGGTTCCTGGCTGACCGGCTGGCCCGCGCCCGCGGGCGCGACCAGGCCGTCCGCCCGGCGCCCGCGGTGCGCCCGCCCGACCAGTCGGGAGGTGACGGCGGCCGTGAGCGCTGAGCCCACCACCCCAAACCCGCAGGATGCCGCCAGCGCCGTGGTCGCCGCGCTGGAACACGCCTGGGCCGCGATCCGCGCCCACCATCCCGACGTCCCCCAGGTCGTGGTCATCCTCGGCGCCGGCAGCGAGGCCCGCCGGGGCCTCTTCAAGTGGGGCCATTTTGCCGCCGCCCGCTGGCACGTGGCCGGGGCCAACCGGCCCGAGGTCCTGGTCTCCGGGGAGGGCCTCAACCGTGGCGCCCGGGCGGTGCTGGCGACGCTGTTGCACGAGGCCGCCCACGGCCTGGCCAGCACCCCGCGGGGTCAAAGACACCAGCCGCCAGGGCCGCTGGCACAACCAGCGCTTCGCCACCCTCGCCGGCGAGCTGGGTCTCCGGGTGACCAGGGACACCAAGACCGGCTGGTCCCAGACTCACCTCACCGACCAGCTCGCCGAGCGCTACGCCGCCCAGCTCGCCGGCCTGGACGCCGCGCTGGGACTGTGGCGCCACACCGAGCGGCAGCACGGCCCGGCGACCGTGGCCCACAACCTGCTGGCTTGCTCGTGTGCGTGTGGCCGCAAGCTGCGGGTCGCCAAGGCCACCCTGGAGCAGGCCCCGATCCTCTGCGGTGGGTGCGAGCAGCCGTTCGAGCCCGAACGGGCGTTGACCTTAAGCCGTCAATCCGCCGCCCCGCCGCACCTGCCCGAGCGCCACCCCCAGCCGGGCAGCCACCGCGAGCAGGCGACCACGGTCTGGCCCGATCCCGAGCGGCGACCAGCACGGGAGGGCGGCCATGAGCGCTGACCACCCCAGTTCGCTGAGCAGGCGGGGGGAGGGTGGGCTGGACCTGTGGGCGCGCACCCTGGCCGCCGGCGACCACCCCACTACGCCCAACGGCGACCAGGCCGACGCCGGCGAGCTGGTCGCGGTCGTGCGGCTGTGCACCTGCACCGGCGGCCCCCGACCCCGCGCCCGGCTGGCCGCGACCTGCCGGGCGCTCCTCGGCTGGACCCCGCCCTACCGGTTCGACCCCGCCTGCCTGGCCCACGCCACCGCCGGCGACGTGCCCGCCTGGCAGCGGTCCCGTCCCGAGGTGGTGTTCACCCGTCCGCTGCCGCGGCTAGACGCCTGGCGGTACGCGCCGGCCCTGCGCCGCGGCCACCACCGCCCGCTCACCTGGCTGACCCACCGGCACCGGCCCGCCGGCCGCGTCCTGCTCGCCTTGCCGTGGTGTGCGCCGGAGTGGTTCACCCGCTGCTGGTGCGGCGCGCTCTCGGTCGAGCGCGGCTGGCACCAGCCCCACCCCTGGCCCGCCCGCTCGCCGACCTGGCGCGCCCGCATGGCCAGCCCGCCGGCCGCCGAGCTCGTCCAGGAGGAGGCCCCCGATGCCTGAGCCCACCCCCGCTATCACCACCGAGACCACCCCGCCGACGGCGACGGTCGGGGTGGTGTTCACCGACACGGTGCTGCGCCGCTTCCTGTTCGGCGTGGTCATCGCCATGACCGTCGTCGTCTCGGGCGTGGCCGCCGCCGCGTTCTACACCTCCTTTGAGGCCATCCGCAGCTTCGCGGCCCGCTCCGGCGGGATCGACCCGGAGCATGCCTGGCTGGCGCCGCTGCTGGTCGACTCGTTCATCTTCGTCGCCTCCGCCGCCGACCTGTGGTGCTCGGCCACCGGCGCCGCCCGCACCACCGACCCCGGGTGGCAGCGGGCGGTCACCTGGCTCCCCAAGGCGCTACTGGGCTTGGCGGCGGGCGGGTCGTTCGCGCTCAATGTCGCCCACGCGCCCACCCACCTCGGCGCCCGGGTGGTCGCCGCGCTCGCCCCGGCGGCGCTGGTGCTCACCTTCGAGATTCTGATGATGATCGTGCGCCGCGCGGTCGCCGCCCGC